>PABS01000049.1 GCA_002699325.1 Ponticaulis sp.
GCTGGTGTGCCTTCGGTGAGCATTGCGGCGCCGTTGCCGCGACGGCAGGCCATTCTAGACCGGGTTCGGGTCGTGTAAAGAAAATGCCAGGAGTTTTAGCCCGGCAATGTCCCTTCCGCCACAACTCAGCCACAACACGGCGGAAGCTCAACAGCGACCTGCTCAATCGCATCATAAGAGAACGGGATACGCTCTGTTGGGTAACCGTTGGAGTTCAGACCGAAGTTGTCGTTCAGGCGAACACCATCAACAGTGAGAGAGTTGAAGCGTGAGTTCTTACCACCACACTGAACGCCGTTGATGTCGCCGCGGGATTCGTCAACATACACACGCGCATCAAGGCGCAGAACGTCAGTGATGTTCCGGTTGATAGCCGGAGCGTTCTGAAGGATTTCAAGATCGAATGCTGCAGATGGACCCATGGCGACCTGAGCCGTAGCGAGAGCCGGAGCCGTCACAACAATCGCATCCAGGGTACGCTGACCAGAGACCGTCAGGGGAAGCTCGTATGTATCGTCGAGGTTGACGAAGATATCAGTCACGGTGACGGGCTGGAAGTCGCCGCCAGACACTTCAACCGTGTATGGGCCACCAACACGAAGACCGCGTGTTGAGAATGCGCCGGTGTTGTTGGTGACCGACGTCGAGACCGAACCCGATGGGACGTGCGTAATTACAACGGTCGCGCCCGAGACAGGTGCGCCAGCGTCGTCGGTGATTGTGCCGCGAATTGCGGAGGTCGTGACCTGCGCAACCGCAGGCACGGCCATAGCGGCGGACAGCGCAGCAAGAGCGACACCACTCTTGAAGATGTTCCAATGTGACATGAATTTTACCCCTAGAAAGACTCTCGCGAAATTTTTAGCCCGCGAGGACATGGCGGCCCCATACTACAATGTGGATGACGCTTAAATGACGTATGTGCAAAGCTTTTATGACGCACTGCACAATACAGAAAACTGAGGTTTTGCGGCAACACCCACCCAAGAGGCGTCATATGCCACAAATGAAAAAAGCCGGGCAAGAATGCCCGGCTTTATGGTTAATAGCTGATTAACCTTTTATCACTTTTCGCTCAAACTGGCATCAAAATGCCCAGCCGAACCTTCGATCAAACGCTGAGACCGCGACGGTGCTCTGTCAGTCCGATCCGTGATGGCGAGAAGGCTTCGCGAAGCGCTTCAATGGTTCGGTGAGGCTGCGCCGCACCACACATGAAGACGTCTACGGCCGCGAAATTACGCTCTGGCCAGGTATGAATTGAGATATGGCTCTCAGACAGAACGATGACGCCTGACACACCATTGTTTGGCGTGAAGACGTGGAAATCTGAACTGAGAATGGTTGCACCCGCACGTACAGCAGCATCGCAAAGCGACCGCTCGATATGTTCTGGGTCATCAATCCGGTTTACATCCCACAGGTCAATAATGAGGTGGGTTCCGGCGAATTCAACGCCATCCCGTTTGATGAAAAAATCAAGTCGCTCTTCGGTATCCGCCGCATCAGATTGCTGCTCTGACGCGGCTTTGCCCTGTTCGTCGAGGACCTCGAAATCCGGGTGACCCGGGGCTCCGTAAGCCATGCTCACACACCTTCTAATTAGATGGGCCGACCATCGGCCCCGGTTACATGGAAGCGGCGACATAATCACTTTGTACTTGCGTTGCAAGCATGATTTTCACAGTGTCCCGAAAAATTTCAGAGCGCTAACCGCACCGGAGTTCCGCGTGAAAAACTCTTCCGCTTCAACCGAGAAAAACTGGCAGACTTTTCTGCTGCTTTCAGGCCTTGGTCTGTTGCTTTTGCGGATTTTAACAGTTGTGTTCACCACACTCAACCTTGGCCCTGATGAGGCTCAGTACTGGCGATGGTCAACAAGCTTTGACTGGGGATATTACTCCAAGCCACCCATGATCGCCTGGGTGATCGGGGTGGAGACTTCTCTGTTCGGAGATGCTGAATGGGCGATCCGCATCGGCTCGCCGCTATTCCATGTGTTCACCGGAGCCATGCTCTACCTTCTGGGCAAACACATCTGGAGCGTGCGTGCGGGTGTGCTCGCCGCGTTGATCTACCTGCTTATGCCTGCGGTCTGGCTGTCATCCATCATCATGTCGACCGATGTGCAGCTCATGGCGTTTTGGGCGCTCAGCCTGTTCCTTCTCTTCCTCTTCCGCGACGCACCAAGCTGGAAACTGGGGCTGGCACTCGGCATCAGCATCGGCTTCGGCTTTCTCTCAAAGTACGCCATGATCTATTTTCTGGTGGGAATTGGCCTCAGCCTCCTGTTCGACAAGCCATTGAGGGCAGCGTTTCTATCGCGCTCAGGCCTTTCGGCCATTGCAGGCCTGGTCCTGACGCTCCTCCCGCATATTGCCTGGAGCATCAGGACCGGCTTCAAAACGGTCAGCCACACGGCGGATAATGCAAACTGGGATCAGGAGCTGTTGAATCCTGAAAACGGGCTGAAGTTCTTAGGCGATCAGTTTGGCGTATTTGGCCCGTTGAGCTTTGCGCTGCTCCTTGCTTTCTTCGTCGCGCTCGTGATCGGCGCCACGCAATTGCGCCGGGATTCGAAAGTCAGAATTCTACTGACCTTCATTTTGCCGCCGCTCACCATCATTCTGCTTCAGGCCTTTATCAGTCGGGCACACGCCAACTGGGCTGCCTCAGCCTATCCCGCCGCTGCCGTACTCATGGCCGTCTGGGCCTGCCACGCAACGAAATATGTTCGCCCGGTTCTATATGCGGGATTTGCGATCAATCTGATCGCCGGGCTCATCTTTACCTTCACGGTGGTCGCGCCAGCTGAAATCGCCAATGACCTTGGTCTCGCCAACGCAATGAAGCGTTTGCGCGGCTGGCCAGAAACCACAGAACGGGTGAAACAACTGGCAATCGAAATGAACGCCAGCGCCATCATCCTCGACGAGCGCGAAGTCTGGCACGGCCTGGACTATTATGGACGCGATGGCGCACTGGACTTCCCGCTGCGGGCATGGCGTCGCTCCTCGCACGCTGAGAGCTTCTCGGAAGAAGCGCCAATATCACAAGCGGATGCAGCGAATGCGATTGTGCTGCTCTACAGACAGGACGATTTCGACAAGATCTCCGCAGACTTCGAAACCTTCGAGTCGGCCGGTGAAATCCGTCAGCCCCTGGGAGGGTCAAAATTCAGAGTGCTCTCGATCTATCGCGCATCAGGTTTCCAGCCCGTAGAGCGCGCCTCACCCGCTGTTGAATGATGTGGCGTCATTATCCTTAGCGAATGTTAACTGTCAGGCCGCGTATCTTCCGCAGAACCGGTCTGATAGACTGCCGAACTGTAGCCTAATTCAGGAGAGACCATATGAAGATCATTTCGGCAGGTATCGCTGCCATGTGTCTGGCGTCAGTCGCCAACGCTCAGAGCGTTTCCGTCAACCCCGGTCAGTGGGAATACACGACCGAAATCATGATGGAGAGCGCCATGGGATCCATGCCGCAGAGCGATAGCGACAGCAGCTGCCTCAAGCCAGAAGATGCGACGCAAACGCCTGCCGACTTTGCCGAGTCCGGGTGTGAAGTCACCAAGTCCAGCATGGACGGGGAGACTTTGAAATTCTCTCTCTCTTGCGACCAGATGGGCGTCCCGATGGAAGGCAAGATGGCAATCACCCCAATGGATAACGGCAATGCGCTCGATATCTCGGGCGAGATGTCCGGTGAGGTGCCGCAAATGGGCGAGATGAAAGTCACCATTAAGGCGTCCGGCAAGCGTGTGGGCGCCTGCTGATCTGTCCTTGCCGCACACGACAGATACAAAAAAAGCCCGGCACATGCCGGGCTTTTCTTAAATCGGATATAGCGCAGATCAGAAGTTTGCCGCGATTTTCTTAGCTGCATCCTCGCCCCAGATTTGCTCAAGGCGTTGATCGCGACCGCACCGCGAACGGTAGAAGTCATAACGCGACTTGTTCTTTTTGTAGTAATCTTGGTGATAATCTTCAGCAGGCCAGAATGTGCCCTGGCTCAGAATTTCGGTTTTGATCTCACCGGACAGCTCACCACTCTCACTCAGCTCGGCTTTTGCTTCTTCGGCTGTCGCACGCTCTTCATCCGTTTCGACAAAGATCGCTGTTCGATAGCTTGTACCTTTGTCACAGAACTGACCGCGCGCATCGAGCGGATCAATCGT
Organism: Ponticaulis sp.; assembly: GCA_002699325.1. Classification (GTDB taxonomy): domain Bacteria; phylum Pseudomonadota; class Alphaproteobacteria; order Caulobacterales; family Hyphomonadaceae; genus Ponticaulis. The sequence continues at coordinate 4,181 of PABS01000049.1, forward strand.
GCGCCAGTAATAATCGACCAGCTCATCATAAGAGACCACGGTCGGGTCATAGATCACACGAACAGACTCATAGTGACCGGTCGTACCCGTCGTTACCTGTTCATAGCTTGGATTGGCCACATCACCGCCCGTATAGCCGGAAATGGTCTGCACAACGCCATCAACCTTGTCGAAGTCAGCTTCCGTGCACCAGAAACATCCACCCGCGAACACTGCGTCTGCCTGACTGGCAGCTATAGGTTCAGCGCTTTCCTGGCTGTTACCGGATTGAGAAAAAAAGGCGAACCCGGCAGCCACAACGCCGACAAGTCCGGCCACCATATAGTTTGGCGACGTACGCATTACGAATTCTCTTTTTATTGCCCATGCAGGTCATCTCTTCGACCTGCGCGTCTTTATATTCGAGCATGTGGGTAAATTCCTTCGAATTTGCTACCCCGACACTGCAGCAATCGCAGATCTGTGCAAATAAGTCACAGCTTCATGATGAGCCGTGATCTGAACTCCCCACTAATTCGCGCCAGACTTCGGTAATATGACTGGTGCAGGCGCAGGCTCCTGGCCGATACTGGAAATGACATTCGCCGAAATGTTGAGCAGCACTTCGAGATTGTATTTCAGATTTTCTCGGGAGATGCCGTTATCGAGAATGAGGTATCGCGAGACGCCAATTGAATCCTCGTTATACCAGACGCTGACAGCAGCGAACTGAATGTCGGCACGATTGATATCGTCCGGGGTATCGCCGGGTTGGCGGTCATAGGTCACAGCCATATTCACACCGCGGCAGACGTCATTGGCGCAGGCGGCTCCCATCACGCTGAAAAAGAGATCATCGCTGCTTTTGGCGAAAACCACCTGGTCTTCGACGGCTTCAACACTGTGCCCCATTTCCTCCACAATGGACTGAAGATCGGCCATGGTGACCTGCGTCACAAGTGGCGAGGATGGCGTGGTTTGCGCAGCTGCGGGAAGCGCGCTTGCAGCAGAGAGCAATGCTGCGCTGAAAATTCCGGGTGTCATCATGCGTCCCTTCAAGATGGCGGATTTGGCCCGAATTGCCCATGCGGGTTGGCATCATCTAACACAGTCGCCTCCAAGCCCCGCAAGGTCATTTGGCAGTGCATTTGGCTGGCAGGTCCGATAGTCTTCGCCTGTTGCGCGATTGTCTCAGTTGAAGGCCTGAACGCGAACGCCGACCCGGCTTTCCCGGCCATTCCGGTCAACCGCCGACAAGCGGTAGAAACCCGGCCCGTCCGGCACCCATACCGGCGCTCCGGCAGCATCCTTCACCACTGGACGTCCATCGACATACCAGCTCAGCTCACCCTCACCGCGTCCTGCCAGCACAAAGCCCCGGTCATCACGGTCTGCACGCTTCTGCATCAGAACAGCGTTTTCGGGCGGGAACAGAATCATGGGCGGATCATCGCGTCTGGAGAACCGTGTCATCGCAAATTTCGGGTCGGTCGTTGCTTCGCTCATCAGCCGGTCGTCAGCATGGCCAGACGGGGCGAGTTCATTTGCGACCCGATCAAACGCGCTAAAGAGGATGGGTAAAGCCGCTTTACGCCCGGTCTCACCCGGTCTTGGCGCGCCATCGGCCCGCCCAACCCAGATCACCACCGCATACCCTCGCGCCACGCCGGCTGCCCAGGCATCCCGGAAGCCATAAGAAGTGCCCGTTTTGAAGGCGATTTCCGGTGCATTCTGCGTCAGGCTGGCGGGCATGCGGCCCGATGGCGTGGGTGCATTTTTCAGAATGTCGATCAACTCACTTGCCGAAGTGCTACTCATGAAACGCTGCGCAGGCTTTGTGCTCTGGCGCGCCACATCGGCTTCTGTCCAGTTGAGCGGGTTCATCAGGCCACCCTCACCAAGCCCGGCATAAAGCACGGCAAGATCCTGGGCCGTCATTCCGATACCGCCAAGCGCCAGGGCGAGCCCCGGATCACGGGTCGAGGTTCCATGAATGCGAATAGGAACGCCCGCGAGTTCAAGCGAAGATGCAAACCGTTCAGGCCCAATCCGATCCAGCGCCAGCACGGCCGGCACATTGAGCGAGTGTTGAAGCGCGTCCGAGATACGGACTTGTCCCCGGAAGGACCGGTCGAAGTTCTCTGGTCGATAGGTGTTGAATCGGGCCGGCAGATCCTGAATGAAGGTATCCGGCAGCGCCTGCCCGTCATCAAACGCCAGGCCATAGATAAAAGGTTTGAGCGTCGACCCCGGAGACCGCGGCGCGGAGGTGAGATCAATCCATCCGCCGGGCCGCTCACGTTGCGCGGAGCCGACAAGCGCACGCACGGCACGCGTTTCTGTCTCCACAACAATGGCCGAGAGCTGAACGGAGGGCTCTAGCTGGCGAACCGTTTCCTCAAGCAGTTTTTCCATGGACGCCTGAAGTCCGGCATCAATGGTCGAGCGAACGTCTTTCAGCGGCATGCCATGGCTTGTTGCATCTGTCTTGAACGCAGCGCTTCGGATCAGCTCGCTGGCGTGCCAGGCGTGACCGGGAAATGCGTTGCGTCCGGGCAGTGGAAGCGCTCGTGCATCCTCAGCGCGAGAGGCCGGGATCAGCTCAAGCTCCACCATACGATCAAGCAAACGGCCACGCGCCGCAATTGCGTTTTCGGGCCTCAGGTCAGGTCGCCGGACTTCGGGCGACTGGGGCAAAGCCAGTAAGAGCGCAATCTGTTCGTCAGTCAGACGGTCAGGCTCGCGTCCGAAATACGCCCAGCTGGCCGCACGTATGCCTTCAAGATTGCCGCCATAGGGCGTGAGGGTCAGATAAAGCTCAAGGATTTCGTCTTTGGACAGGCGCCGCTCGATCTGAACCGCACGCAACATTTCAATGAGCTTTGAGCCAACCGTTCTGGGGCGAGGCTCAAGCAGGCGGGCCGTCTGCATGGTGATGGTGGACGCGCCGGAAACAACCCGCCCGCGGCTAACGGCCTGACCGCTTGCCCGTATCACGGCGAGAAGATCAACGCCCCAATGTGAGCGGAAACGCTCATCTTCCACCCCAATCAGGGCCTCGATGAATAGTGGGTCTGTGCGCGAAATGTCTGCGCGGAGCCGCCAGCGTCCCTCCTCGGTCGGAAAAGCACGGAGTGGAATGCCATTCGTATCCGCCACCAGAACTGACCCGCTTCGCGCTTTCTCAATGGGCGGCGGGAAGATCTGGTCCAGCGCAAGCACTGCCAGACATGCGCCCGCCAAAACCAGACCTGACCAGAGCCAGGTCCGGCGCGAACGCAGAATGCGCGTTATGCCCGCCTTAGCCGTCATTTCCCGCAATGGTCAGGCGCTCGGCCGGTGAGCGGGCATAAACATCAGGCCGGTACATGTCTTCGGCAACAGCGCCCGGAAACACAAACTCGCCAGCCGTCACGGCACGAACGACATAAGCCAGGATCTGGGAGTCCTCGCGAACATCGATCGCCGCTACGAAGCGGTCATCCCGCGCTTCGGCTGTTTTGGCGGTCTGGATCTCGCCCAGCCAGCTGAAAGCGCCATCCTCTCCCGAGCCATCCGCGTAAGACAGGACACCCTCAATTTCGAGACCCGCCGGAAGCATATCCTCGACAATCATCGGATTGGTCCGGCGCTGTTCTGGATTGAGCGTCAGACGGATGACGAGACGGTCCCCGCGCTCGACCTCATCAAGATCGACACGCGAACCCGTGAGCGTAAAGACATCCTTGGAGACGCTGAACTCAGATGATGCAGCACCGGGTGGCTCCTGCGGCGCGCCACGCACAAACGTCGTCTGCCAGACTGGCGCGTCACTGGCATTGGTAAAGCTTGCTTCCCGTGCCGACGCAACATCCTCGATCACATAGCGACCCTCAGCGCCATCTTCAGAGCTTTCGATTGTCGGACGCGGCTGACCGTCCGTCAGCGCATTCCATGCCAGAAGAAGGAACGCTTTTTCCTGAGTGGTGAGCTCCGCTGCATCCGGCACATCTGCCCCCAGACGCGGCGAGAGCTGCTCGACGACGTCTGTCATATCCACTTCAGCAGCAAGTGAGAGAATACCAGCCAGATCGCGCAACGCTGTCTGATAATAGTCTCCGTCATTGCTGTAACCGACAGCATCAATGGCCGCCTCGAACGCGGACACGGCACGCGACCGGTCTCCCAGAAGGGCAAGGCCCGCGCCCAGTTGCGCCCGCGCCAGCGGTGACAGGATCTGGTTCAGCTCCCGATCATGCATATAGCGCAGACGAGACACATCCGCCTCACCGGCTTTTGCCAGCACATAGAGTGCATAAGGCGCAGACCGCTTCATCAGCTTGTCTTCCGTGTCCTGATGCCAGCGGCTTTCCCAGACGTCCGTATCATAGCCATAAACGCGCCATGCTTCGCCCTGCGAGACGTCGGCAAGAGCGCCAAGCGCGCGATTCAGGGCTTCAGTCGGAACAGTATATCCGGCCTCTTTTGCGCGTACGAGGAAGTCGGTCGCGTAAGCGCCAAGCCATGGCGAGGCATTCCGGTCGCCCTCACGCCAGAGGCCAATCGCGCCATCCGGGCTTTGACGATTAAGAAGACTGTTTACGGCCTCCTGAACGGTTCGGCGTGCACGCCCTTCGGCTTCGTCATCGGCTTCGCCCGCAAGCACGGCCAACTGCTCAGCATAAAGCAGCGGCATGGCACGGGAAGTGATTTGCTCCGTACAGCCATAAGGATAGCGCGCGAGTGAGGCATAGAGCGAGCCTGCATCAATCGGCAGTGCCGAGAAGGAGACAACAGCTTCTTCTGAACCCGGCACAAAGCCTGTGAGCAGCGCAGGTGGAATGGAGTAGTTTGCTCCGGCAGCCAGCAGAGTCTTCTCAATGCGCGTCTCTGGCAGGAAACCTGAGCGCACCTGGATCTGATAGCTTCGGTCGACCGAAAAATTATCCGGCCCCTCAACGCCAATGGAAAGATCCGCAATGCCTTCCTCACTGGCTGTGAGACGGACCGGTTCATCCGTGCGCTGGCCCTGCTGCAGAGACGTCTCGAAGGTTTCCGTTAGAAAATTCACTGGCCCATTCGCAACCAGTTGCGCGTCAAACGATCCAGACGACAGCTCGATATTGTCGATACTGGCTGTGGCAATCGCTTCATCGCCCGGCGCAAGGAAACGCGGCAGTGACAGTTCAACAGGCGCTTCATCACGCACGGTCAGCGCCTTGTCTGCCGAGCCCACGCCATTGGCCGACCAGGCCACCGCCATAAGACGGAGTTCGCCATTGAAGTCNGGAATATCAAATCGCACAGTCGCCCGACCATTGCGCCCGACATCGACCATGCCGGACCAGAGCGCGACNGTTTTCGTCGGCACGACGGACAGCCCTTCCCCGCCGAGCTGGTCACCACCTGACCGAATATCACCCGGAGCGGCCATATTCGGGTCGAGCAGGCGACCATAATCATCATAGAGATCAACGCCGAGCGCCTTTTTACCAAAATACCAGCTGGCCGGGTCCGGCGTCTGATACTTCGTCAGCTGCAGAATACCCTCGTCCACGGCAGCAACCGTCATATAGACGGGCTCTCGAGGCCCTTCGCTCAGCTCGATATCGATCAGAGCCTGAGTGCGCGGGCGGACAAGATCCTCAATCTCGAACTCAATATCGAAGACACGTTCTGACGTCTCAACCGGCACATAGGTCACGCCGACAGCGCGGCGCGGCTTTGGCTGTTCCATCGCATCGCGTTCGGAGAAGACTGTCACCATGACATAGGCGCCTTCGCCCCATTCTGTCGTCACCGGTAGAGAAAGTTCAGTGCCCTCTTCCCCCACGCTCTGATAGCTAACGGACAAGACTTTGTCGGTTGCGATCACGATNTGCGCTTCGCCGGCATAAGGCGGAAGCAGGGTCAGCTTTGCCTGTTCACCAGCAGCCGGAGCCTGATCAGAGACTGTGAGGCGCACACGGTCCGGCGCNTCCACGCCTTCCGATGCCTGGCCACCCCAGCCGACCCAGAACTGGAAGCTGGTTTCATTTTCGGCCTCAGGNTCTGTCACGATCAGGCGGTAGTCGCCATACTCTTCGAGCGCGTCGACAGANACTTCNCCTGTCTCACCTGCCGCCATGGACAGACTGCCNTGATTGATCTCTTTCACATAACGAGACCGGCGCCAGCGCCAGGCTTCGCCATCCTTATACCAGTCATAGGTGTAATAGACCTGCACCAGCCGCCATTCGACATCCGCCGCGAGCGCCTCGCCCTGCGGAGAAATTGAGGCAATATCAAACGAGACAGGCTCATTCTGGCTGGGGCTGTAACTGAAATCTGGCTTCACACCGAGATAGGCATCTTTTGGCCGATAGGGCACAATCACACTGTCACTAACAGCGCGACCACCTGGCTCAAGCACGCTGACAACAGTGCGCAGACGAAGCGGTCGATCCGCATCAATGACGCGATCTTGCGGGTCAAGCGCCAGGGTAATATTCCCGGCACCGTCGGTCATCTGGTCATCAAATTCGATGATCTCCTGACCAAACACCTCATCAAACACACCAAAGGCATAGCCTTCAAATGCATCGAATGGAGACGGATCGACTTCCAGGCGTGCTTCGGTCTGCACCTCAAGTCCCGCCCCCGGCGCGCCATAGAGAAAGTCAGCCGAAACATCCACTTCGCGCACGTCGCCAGCGAGGAGCGGCGTTTCCGTGTCAGCCTCAACATCCACCCGGATACGCTGAGGGACGAAGTCTTCCACCGANACATTGCGGCGACCGACTTCGCCAATCCCATCAACCTCAACCGCGACCGTCCATATGCCNCGAGCCGCTGTTTTGGGGAGTTCATAGTCAAANGTCACGCCACCGAGCTGTGTCTCTTCAAAGGCAAGGCGGGTCGCTTCCATACCGTTCGGACGGTAGACAACGAACCGGCCCGTGCGATCTGTTATGGCGCGCGCTGCGTCATCGCGCAGAAGCGCCGTGGCGTGAACGACCTCGCCGGGACGATAAATTCCGCGCTCGGTATAGACAAAGCCATCCACGGGGAAGTTTGGCGTGCGTCCATCAATGTTCTCAGACGACAGATCAATCGGCGCGCGATCGAGATCAAGAATGGCAAAATCACCGCGTGGCCCAAAGGCCGCAATCATGCGCGGCCGCAAATTGCCCTCGCCCTCAAGAAGCGGCGCGTCGAAATGAACCGCCCGCGAACCATCCGTCGATGCCTGCGCGAGAACTTCGTTGTTCTGGGCGATCAGTTGCAGACGAACATTTCCGACCTGTTTGGCAGTTTGCAGCGAGCGCACCACCACATCAAGGCCGGTTTCGCCCCAGTAAGAGGTCAGTGCGAGGTCAGTCGTTATGATCCAGCGCGCTGCTTTTGCCGGCGGGCCCTCCTGACCGAGATTTTCCCGGGCATCTTCAAGCGTCACGAAGTAGGCCCCGGGCTCAAGCTCGCCGATCACCTCTTCCAGAGGAAAAACGCTGATCACAGGGGCATTCTGGACATTGCCCTCAATATCCATTTCACCGGACCAGATTTCCTCCTCAACATCGGAAGGGCTGTCTTCGCCATACAAATAGCCATAGCCACCCTGCGATCGGGTATAACCTTCCATGACACGCTTGAAGGCGAGCGCCCGGTCATTGATCCGTGAGACTTCTATCTTCACGGTATCGACGTTGACCGTCTCAATCGGCAGGCCATCAGCATCCATGCGGGGCAGGATGACGCCGCCGCCCTTGAAGCCCACAAAGGGTGGGCGGTCAGTGAAGTCGACCGTGATGGTTTCGGCATCTTCAAGAACACGACCGTCAGCTGCGGGCAGACCGCGCTTCAGTGTAATCTGGCGAGATTCAGAGAATGTCAGTCCACCAATGCAAAGGTCTTCGCCATTGGCTGAGAAGCTTAAGGATTTTTTAGGTGAAACTTCGATGTAAGGGCTGTAATCGGTTTCTGGGTTCAGGGGTGCAGAGAACGACAGGCAAGCGAGGGGAGCTGCGCCTGATGTATCTGTGCGATAACGTAAAAATCCGAAATCCTGCTCATTCTCGGCAGCAGCCGCCTGACGGGCGCGTTCGCGCTCTTCAATCCTGCGCTGTTGCGCAGCGCTGCGGTTTTCAGTCTGCGCAGGCGTTAGCGTTTCTTCGGTCGATGGAAGGGACGAACGCGGTGCATTTGATGCGAGCGTATCGGTCTGCGATATGTTTGTCGCGACAAGGCCGACTGTCAGGATCGCAATGGCCGCAACAATGAAAACCTGTAGATACCGCATGTTCGACTTTCCCTCCTCAGCCAGGTTTTGGTGTGCGTCATCCCTGGCATTTTGTCATCAGAAACCTGAGCCATGTCTGCAATAGGGTCAAATTCCGGCAAAATCTTACCGAAACATGGCGTCGCTGATGTGGTCGTCATTGGTGCAGGCGCAGCAGGGCTGTTTGCAGCCATCGAATCTGCGCGGCGCGGACGCCGCGTGCTGCTGCTGGATCACGCTGCCAAGCCAGCTGAGAAGATCCGCATNTCCGGCGGCGGGCGCTGCAACTTCACCAATNTGGAAACCCATGCCTCACGCTTCATTTCCGGTAATCCGCATTTTGCGAAGTCAGCGCTGGCGCGGTTCACGCCCTGGGACTTCATTGAACGCATGTCGGCGCATGAACTGACATGGCACGAAAAGACACTGGGCCAGCTTTTCTGCGATCAGAAGTCAGGTGCGATCATCAAATTCCTTCTCGATGATCTCGAAGCCGCTGGCGGCGAACTCCATCTCAACACCAGCATTTCTGCGATTTCCCGACCCGATGATCGGTTCCTTCTGGAAACAAGCATGGGCGAGATCCGCTGCGCATCTCTGATTATCGCCACGGGCGGACTGTCCATTCCAAAGATTGGCGCCACGGGTTTCGGCTATGATATCGCCACCCAGTTCGGGCATGAGATCATTGAGACGCGACCGGGCCTCGTACCCTTCACATTTTCCGGCGAGTTGAAAGAGCGGTTCGCNGGCCTGTCTGGCGTNGCCGCGCCTGTCAGNATTCTGACGGAGGATCACACAAGTTTCTCAGAGGCCCTGTTGTTCACCCATCGCGGCCTGTCAGGCCCTGCGGTCCTGCAAGCCTCAAGCTATTGGCATCCCGGCGAGCAGGTGAAAATCAACTGGCTGGAACAAGACAATTTTCGCCTCGCCATAGAGAAAGCGCGGGATGAAACACCTGCCCTTCAACTGGCAGACTGGCTCGCCCGCAGGCTGCCCAGACGTCTGGCGGATGACATTCTCAGTGAGCTCGGCCTCTCCAAACGGCTGGCAGAGCTCTCGCGTGTGGATATCGCCCACCTTGATGACCGGCTTCATCGCAATGTCATCACACCCACAGCGACCGAGGGTTATCGGACAGCCGAAGTCACCGTGGGCGGGGTCGACACAGATGGCCTCTCCTCCAAGACCATGGAGAGCAAGCTGTGCCCGAGCCTGTTCTTTGTTGGAGAAGTGGTCGACGTTACCGGCTGGCTTGGCGGTTATAATTTTCAGTGGGCGTGGGCCTCTGGCTGGGCTGCTGGCCAGGTGGCATAGCCTCCACTTTCATCGTGTTCACCTTCTCAGGCCCCAAGATCAGAGCTTTCAGGCATCCATCTGTGAACAGGTTGAACATGCCTCGGTGGAATTCATCCCACGCCCGGACAAAGAACAGCGCCCAGCGCGGCGATAGCGGCCGATCCACCTGCTTCTCGATCCAGCTCCGGTTCGATTTGTCGCGTTCGCTTTCTATCGTACTGCCAACATGATGAAGCCCGACCGGCATGGGATCAATGGTGCGCAAGCGCAGTCCCATTTTATGGGCCTCGTCATAGACCCAGTCGTTCATTTTACAGCCCGGCACCATATGGCTCACCATCCGCTCAGCAGCGCGTTTCGTGATCAGATAAGCCGTGGCACCGGCGTGCTTTCCAAGGATCGAGCTCAACGTGCAATTCTCGTTATAAACCTTGCGCGCCGCCAGTGGCCCAGGATGGCGGACATGCAATTTCAGAATGTCAAAAGCATCATCGGCCAGCACTGGCGCAAGCAGGCTCACCAGCGAGCGCGGCACTTTGGCGTCGTCTTCCAAGATCAGACCATAAGGTTTGTCTTGCGCCAGAAACGCCCGGATTGCGCCAAGATGACTGAGATAACAGCCAACATCCGCAGGAATGGGATTTCGGTGATGGCAAGCGACCCATTTTTTCAGATCGATATCGGCCTGAATGCGCGGATCGTCTGGCCAGGCCAGATTGCGGCCATCTATCGCGTCAAATCTTGAAAACGAAATGCGAGCCTCGCTCAGCTCACCCGTAATAGTGGCAAGCCGGTCATCGCATCGATCGAGATTGATGACCTGCGTGAATACCTGGCGATTGAATTCAGACGTACGGCTCACCGACACCCCGACGGTAAAATGGTGCCAAGCCATCGCGGACTGCTCCCCGGCTTCAATACGAGGCGCCGATGCGGATGGCCTGTTCTCATACGCAATGACTATTTTCGTTTTGTCGCCTTGGCAAATGGTAACGCGCAGTCCGTGCGATCACAGCGTATTGCCCTTGATTTTATTGCACTGGGCGTGTGCGAGCTGGAGGTTTTCCAGGCGATCCTGTCCACCGCGAGATTTCGGTCGGATATGATCAAGTGTCGGGCGACGCTTGGCCCAGAGCGTCCGGTGAGCTGTCTCAAACCGGTGGCGCGGCATGGGCTCGCCGCAGAGCGCGCAACGACCCTCCTGCTGCGCCCATAATGCCAGGAAGGTTTCGGTCTCTTTCGGTGCGAAGGGCTGCGCCAATCAAATCCCGCGACGAAGTTTGGCGGCGATCACGGTATTGGCCAAAAGGCCCGCAATCGTCATCGGCCCGACACTGCCTGGCACGGGCGTGATATGCGCCGCAACTTCCTTGCAGGCGTCGAAATCCACATCGCCGACAACGCGGGTTTTGCCCTCGCCCTTTTCCGGTGCGGGAATACGGTTGATGCCGACATCGATCACACATGCGCCGGGCTTCACCCAGTCAGCGGGCACCATTTTCGGGCGACCGACTGCGGCAACCAGAATATCTGCTTCACGGCAAACCGATGGCAGATCTTTGGTACGGGAATGCGCAATCGTGACGGTGCAGTTTTGCTCAAGAAATAACAGGGCTGCGGGCTTGCCGACCAGAATAGACCGGCCAATCACCACCACATGCTTGCCGGAGAGATCATCNCCCAGAGCATGCTTGGCNAGGATCACACATCCGCTCGGCGTGCAGGGGCGAATGCCCGGCTTGCCCAGCGTCAGACGGCCCGCAGACGCTTCGGTCAGACCATCCACATCTTTGTCCGGCGAAATGCATTCGATCGCGCTGGCTTCGTCGAGGTGTTTGGGGAGCGGCAATTGCAGCAGAATGCCGTCGACAGTGTCATCCTGATTGAGCTTATCGAGAAGGGATTCAACCTGCTGCTGGGACGCATCTTCCCGCAGACGATGGGTGAAGGAATTCATCCCCGCCTCTTCGGTCATCTTGCCCTTATTGCGCACATAGATCTGACTGGCCGGNTCTTCGCCCACCAGNACCACAGCAAGNCCCGGCGTGAAGCCGTGATCGNCNTTNAGCGCCTCCACCTGCCTTGCNCAATCAGCGCGAAGGCCNGCTGCGATGTCTTTTCCGAGAATCAGATNTGCGCTCATACCGGGACGGGGCTCCTATCGGAAGCTTGTTGCAAGTTCCACGGACAGGAAACCGAGGAAAGAAGAGATGAAATAGAGGATCACCCAGAGCACAATCATGGAGAGATCGATACCGTTCACTGGCGGTACAAACCGGCGGATCGGCGTCAGTACCGGCTCGATGATCGCCCCGCCA
>PABS01000050.1 GCA_002699325.1 Ponticaulis sp.
CTCGGTGCTGTTCCTCGCCTTTGGTTCCGAGCCGCCGGGGCTTCGCGATGGCTCATGTTCAGGGCTGCGCCCGCTTCCCCCGGCCTGTTCGTCCGGAGGAAGCGATAAGCGCTAGCTGGCATGAGCGAGCCTGTAGTCAATTTCGATCTTGATGCCATTCGGACAGGTCAACGTTGCCGTATCGGAATAGGTTTTCGATCTGTCCGTCCACCATGGCGCTCCGGAGGGGAATTCCTTCAACACGCCCGCGCATTTGTCGTTATTGGCGCGCAGGCGATCCTTCTCGCTAACCGAAATATCGAACTCTATGCTGAAGGGCGCACTGCCGGATTTGACGTTCGGCGGCAATTTGTAGCTCCAGACCTGATGCTGCCTGCCTGAGGGCGGCGCTACCCCAAGGCTTGGCCCCCGAAACCGCGTGTTCTGAGTTGTCCGATGGAAGAGCGTGCGGCTTTTACCTGTGTTGTCGGGGATGGCACTGTTTCCCGCTTTGGCGTCAACATAGATCGCGCCTGCGAATTCGGTGTTGCGTTCCAGTCCACCCGATTGGCTCATATCATAGTCCGTGACGGTCAGGCGGATTGTATCCGGCGAGCTGACGCGGTTCGACACTGGGCGTAGCGTCTCGCCGCCCGTGCCCGGCAATGTGGTGGCCGCCGATGCCCGCCGCGCTGCGCCTTCAAACGTCATCCAGTAATAATCCTCTTCGGTCATACGTGAGGGGAAAACGGCTTTGGGACCGAGCGAATTCGGATCGGGCAATTGCGGCTGGGCGGTCATGGTCTGCTGGCCAGCCCAGAGACCATCGCGACTGGAATTGGTCGGTTTTGCGCGCCATTTCCAATTGCCCAGCACCCGACCATTCACCAGCTTCATCTCGAACATGCCCCATTTTGTGTAGGAATGGGTGAGGCCGGTGGAGCTATCGACCATGTTGAACATGCCGCGCAGGTCATTGCCATTGGCATGGCCGAGCAAGATGACATTGCTGCCCTTGCGGCCCCAGACCCAATCGCCCGCCTGCCGGAGATAGACGGTCTGATTGTCTATCTGGTAAGTGCCTGTCCAGGTGCCCCGCTGGCTGGAGTTGATGTCCGGGAAGTCCTTATCGAGCGGCGTGCCATTTGAGCCGGGGACCCGGATCATCGGCCAGGCCGAATTCGGTGAAGTGCGATAGCTGACCCAGTTCAGCTCCTGCTGAGAGGCGAGTGGCACCCAGTTCATGCTGGCAGTGGTTCCCGGGCGGGCAAATGGACTGCCAGTATGGGTGAGGGTGGGGCTCGAGGTGGAAATGCGGTCGGCCACCCAGTCGGTGCGCACCGAAGCGCGCGAAGTGTCTGGTATGCCGCCCCATTTTGACCGTCCAGCCATGAAGCCGCCAGACTTATAGAATTCGACAAAGCCATATCTTTGCTGGACGCCTGTGACCGGCACGCTGCCGGATGCGTCTGTGAGGGTGAAGTTTGCACGGAGCGTCTTACCCTTCACCTTGCCCCAGATAATGCCTTTATCGCCAAGATCGCCCTGAACCGTGTCGCCATTCTGGACGAGGCGCAGCTCACCCCAGGGCGAAGACGTGATCCAGGTGCCTTCAAAATTTTCAGTCTGAGCCGTTGCGCTGAGCCCTCCAAGAGCCATCAAAGCCATGCAGCTTAAGACGAGCCGCTTCAATTTATCCGCAAACATATCTGTCTCCCATTCACAGGGCGCGATGGACCGCAGACTGCAGTTCGACGCGCGCTCAGTCAGGAGAACGGGGCATTTATGGAAAACAGGACATTTGCTGCCAGTTTCGACGTGTCTGCTCGGTTAAAATATTGGGCGAGATCAAACTGGGGTTTGGAAACAGGTCACCAAAAAAGCCAGCTGTCTGCTGGGTATACAGACATGCTGGCTCTCACGAACCGGAGGGGTTCGTCGGGGCAAAACTTAAATGGTGAGGATCAGTTCAGTCGCGAATGGAACACATATCCAAGCAGGGACCAGATACCGAGGCTTGCGCCAATCATGAACAGGGCCGTTGCACGATCAGACCAGGTNACATCCTGATCNGGAGCCGGCGGGGCCGTTTCCACATTGTGAGCACCTGACAGCGTCATATCGCTCATAATTTTCCTCCACATGGTTTTATATTTTGAATTCATATTAACCCATTTTCGCCTGCTTCACAAATGCGTCATTCTACGCTCGCTTTTCCGTGAGGCAGAATATTCGTTATGCCCTGAAGGCATTCAGGAATTTCTGAAATTATGAATTCAATGATTTTTCCGCGGGTGCCCGAAATGAGGGCGTTGTGTGTTCTCACACTCTGGGGCAGATTCGTGTGAGCGCCGGTCAGCGGCAATGGGGAGATCCGAATATGAAACACGTGCTTCGCTGGATGACATCAGCCTTGTTGGGTCTCGCCGTGATGGCATGTGCGGCACCCGATCTCAGCTCCGCGTCTGCAGGGCCTGTCACGGTCTATGTCGTCCGCCACGCAGAGAAAGCGTCCGCCGATATGGCCGGAGACAAGGGCCCGGACCTGACCGCCCAGGGCAAAGCACGCGCAGAGCGGCTGGCTGATCTTCTGAAAGACGAAGCCGTAAGCAGTGTCTGGTCGACCGATACCGCGCGGACACGCCAGACAGCCTCTCCAACGGCGGACCAGCATGGGCTCGAGATNGCGATTTACGATCCCGGTGCACCAGATGCGCTTGCCGAGGCGGTTAAAGTGGAGCGGGGTGTGGTTCTCGTGGTTGGCCATTCCAATACGATTGCGGGAATCGCATCTGCCCTGACAGGCCGGGATGAGGGAGGAGACCTGAGCGAGGCTGACTATGAGACGCTCTATCGTGTGGAGGTGAATTCGCGNGGTGAAGGCGTNGCATATGCGTTGAGCTATGACTCGCTTGAGCNGTCTCTCGCGGACTGAAGGCCAGNCGACCNTGCCAGCTGGGGCGGAAGGGCGCACGCAAACAGGTGATGGAAACGAAATNGACAGGNAGGCGTTGGCTATGCTTGATGACGCCTGTCTTCTTGCGCAGTGTTTCAGGGTGAATCACGGTCGCGGTTGNAGACTGAAAGAGCAGAATGAGCGCGACGAAAGCATCAACACTNAACGGCCTGTTTGATCAGCTCATCGCGCAGACAGAGGGTGAGACGGTGTCTGTGAGGGACCTGCTGGCAGTGGTTGGCGCGCGGTCTTATGGCCCGATCATCCTGCTGCTGGGCTTCATTGCCATCAGTCCGATCACCATTATTCCCGGCGCGACATGGATTGTGGCGCTGCTAACCCTGCTCATCACCGGGCAGATCGTTATCGGCATGCGGCGACCCTGGATCCCGAAAAAGCTGCTCGATTTCAGTTTCAAACGATCTTTGCTGGTGAACGGTACGTCTGCAGCGCGCAATTGGGCAGGCGTGTTCGACAGCGTATTGAAGCCGCGCCTGTCTTTCCTCACGCGCAAGCCATTCCTTCAGCTTGTTGCTCTGATGTGCATTGGCGCGGCTCTGATTACATTTCCGCTCGGCTTTGTGCCTTTTGGTCCGGTCTTGCCGGGCATGACGATTCTGGTTTTTGGTCTGGGGCTGATCGCGCGGGATGGTGTCGTCATTCTTCTGGCAAGCGCCAGTCTGATTGGCGCCATACTGGTTCTGATCAGGCTGATCGAGCGCACAAGCTTTTTCGGTTTGCTCTGAATATTGCGAGGCCGTTGGACAAACGCCGACGGCCTTTAGGAAGGTTGCGTTAGCCAGAGCCTAGCGGAAAGGCGGTTCGTCAAAGGAGCGGAGCTTGCGAGAGTGCAGGGTCTCTCCGCCGTCTTCTGCGATCATTTCCAGCGTGCGGATACCAATCTGGATGTGCTCGCCAATCGCCCGATTGTAAAAGGCATTGGCCGCGCCCGGCAGTTTGATCTCACCATGGAGCGGCTTGTCGGACACGCAGAGAAGCACGCCATAAGGGACGCGGAAGCGATAGCCATTGGCGGCAATCGTCGCGCTTTCCATATCGATCGCGATGGCGCGTGACAGGTTGAACCGACGAGCAGAGGCTGTGTAGCGGAGCTCCCAGTTGCGATCATCGGTGGTGACGACGGTGCCGGTGCGCATACGCTGCTTCAGGGATTCCCCGGTCTCGCCTGTCACGTCTGCCGCCGCTTCCTGCAGGGCGACCTGCACCTCGGCGATCGGTGGCACCGGAATATCGGGCGGCAGAACATCATCCAGTACGTGATCGTCACGCAGATAGGCGTGAGCCAGAGCATAGTCGCCAATGCGTTGCGAGTGACGCAGGCCGCCGCAATGGCCGACCATGATCCAGCATTGTGGACGCAGGACAGCGAGGTGGTCTGTTATGGTTTTGGCGTTTGAGGGGCCAACGCCGATATTCACCATGGTAATGCCCTGACCATCCTTACGGCGCAGGTGATAGGCGGGCATCTGGTGACGCCGCCACGGCGCGGAACGAATTTTTTCCAGCGCATCCGGAGTATCTGCAAACACTTCGACATGACCGCAGGCCGAAAGGCTCTCATAAGGTCCGGGCTGTTTGATCCGCTCCACAGCCCATTCGGCGAAGGCGTCGATATAGCGGTGATAGTTGGTGAAGAGGAGATAGGTCTGGAAGTGCTCGAAGGGTGTGCCGGTATAGTGCTTCAGGCGCTGGAGCGAAAAGTCGGTGCGCGGCGCGTCGAACAGGGCGAGCGGCTTCTGGCCGTGAAGATCCAGAAACTCGCCATCGGCCACTTCATCGCCAATTTCGGGCAGTTCAGGGACTGGGAACCAGCGGGCGATTTCAGAGGTGCGCGAGATATCGAGATGCTCGGCTTCTTCAGCGTCCCAGACGTAGGGATAGGGAATTTCCGACTTGGAGCGGCGAACTTCCAGCTCGACATCATAGTCGCGGATCAGGGGTTCGAGTTGCTCACGCAGATACGGCTCGAAGAAGTGCGGCTGGGTGATGGTGGAGGTGTAGACACCGGGTTCGGAGAACTTGCCGAAGGAGCGGGAAATCTGCGGCACGCTGGCGGTCGGCTGATAGCGGACAATCAGCTCTGGATAGCAGAAGGCGCCGTCAGTGCGCGCATTGCGATCAGGGACTGTGCCGTGTTCGACAAAGGCGCGCAGGGCTGTTTTGAGGTTCGTGGTGGCCGTATCATACGACCGTTTTAGTTCATCAATAATATCATCTATCGTCATGTACGGCTCTTAATGATTTTGGTCGCCGAGTGCAATTCCCCATCCGGCATGGCTGATCTGACCTCTGTCCANAAAAACGCTGCGNTTTGATGACA
The DNA here is from genome assembly GCA_002699325.1 of Ponticaulis sp. Taxonomy (GTDB): domain Bacteria; phylum Pseudomonadota; class Alphaproteobacteria; order Caulobacterales; family Hyphomonadaceae; genus Ponticaulis. The sequence continues at coordinate 5,277 of PABS01000050.1, forward strand.
GTGTTGATTGATGNCTGACTGAGCCATGAGCGTATCTATGGTTTCAAGCAAATTCGGGCCTCTGCCTCTTGCCGATGGGTCAAAACCCCGTTTATTGCGCCTTGCGATGAAGCGTATTTTCTGAGGGGACATCAGGTGACAGACATAGTTTCAGCCAGCCCGGAGCTTGCAGACAAGCTTGTCAAACTCTCTCTGGAAGCGGGTGTGGTGATCATGGAGGTCTATAATGCGGCTTCTGGCATCGACACCGAAACCAAAGGCGATGACTCGCCGGTCACGATTGCAGACCAGAAGGCCGAGGATCTGATCCTGAAAGGTCTTTCAGAGGCTGCACCAGGTGTTCCTGTGCTGGCTGAGGAATCGGTGGCTGCGGGGAATATCCCTGAGCTCGGGGACCAGTTCTTTCTGGTCGATCCGCTGGACGGCACCAAAGAGTTCATCAAGAAGGGCACAGACTTCACCGTCAATATCGCCCTGATCCTGCACGGTCGTCCGATTATGGGTGTGGTCTATGCGCCAGCCCGCAATCATATCTGGGTGGCAGAGAGCACAACAGACGCCTGGGAAGCGGATGTGGCACCGGAGGGCGATCTACCACCGGCGAGTGCACGTACGCCGCTCAAGATCCGTGCCCTGCCAAGTGAGGGCGTCACCGCGGTTGCCTCCAAGAGCCACCGGACCCCCGAAACTGATGAATTCCTCGGCAGGTTCAATGTCGCTGAACTGGTGTCCATGGGCTCATCTTTGAAGTTCTGCATGATCGCTGCAGGGCAGGCCGACCTCTATCCGCGCCTTGGCCGAACCATGGAATGGGATACCGGTGCGGCCCATGCTGTGATCTCTGCGGCTGGTGGACGTGTCTTGACCCTTGACGGGAAAGACCTCACTTACGGAAAGAAAGATCGCGGGTATGATAATCCGCATTTCGTCGTATATGGCGACCTGGAGCCACCGGCAGCCTGAACCCAGCTAGGGCGGCTGCCAGTATTGTGATGAGTATCAAGGGCCTTTTGGTTTGAACACATATCTGGATTTCGAAAAGCCGCTCGCAGAGCTGGACCGTAAGATCGCTGAGCTGGAAAGCCTGTCCGCTTCAGAGGACGGGCCTCAGCTGAGTGATGAGATTTCCAAACTGCGGGACAAGTCGTCCAAGCAGCTNCANGATCTTTACAANAANCTGGANGCCTGGCGGAAAACNCANGTNGCNCGCCATCCNGAGCGCCCACATTTCAAAGACTATATCGCGAACGCCTTTGAAGATTTCGTGCCGCTGGCTGGTGACCGAACCTTTGGTGAAGATGAAGCGATTATTGGCGGTCTTGCACGTTTCCGCGGGCAGTCAGTCGTGGTCATGGGGCATGAAAAAGGTCGCACGACCGAGAACCGCATTCGACATAATTTCGGCATGGCCCACCCTGAAGGCTACCGAAAAGCCGTCCGTCTGATGGATATGGCTGAGCAGTTCGANCTTCCTGTCATCACCTTCGTGGANACAGCCGGTGCCTATCCNGGCAAGGCNGGCGAAGANCGCGGCCAGGCCGAAGCCATTGCACGCTCGACTGAGCGCTGCCTGACCCTGCCGACGCCTATGGTGTCTGTGATTGTGGGTGAGGGCGGCTCAGGCGGCGCNATTGGTATTGCGGCGGCGAACAAAGTTCTGATCCTGGAGCATTCCATCTATTCGGTGATCTCACCGGAAGGTTGCGCCTCTATTCTGTGGCGCGATTCAGCCCGCGCCAAGGATGCGGCAGAGGCCATGAAGATCACGGCCCATGAGCTCCTCGCCAACAAGATTGTCGATGAAGTCATCACAGAGCCGCTCGGCGGTGCACATCGCGATGTCGTCGGCACGGTGCGCACAGTGTGCGACGCTGTGGAGCGCCAGCTCGTGGCACTGGAAGGCCTGAGTCCTGCCGAGCTGAAGAAGCAGCGCAAGGAACGCTTCTACGCGATCGGTCGGGCCAACTGATCTGACATGACCTGTCCGTGTGANTCCGGCCAGGATTACCAAGCCTGTTGCGGCCGGTTTCATTCTCGCTCTNACCAGCCTCTGACAGCTGAAGCGCTGATGCGGTCGCGCTATGCGGCCTATGCTTTACGCAAAATCGACTATCTCGTCGCAACGCACGACCCCGAGCGCCGCAGCGAGTTCGATCCGCTGAGTGCTGGTAAATGGGCCGCTGATGCCGACTGGAAACGCCTCGACATCCTGTCNACCAGAGCAGGGGGCACGCATGACGAGACGGGCAAGGTTGAATTCATTGCCTGGTATGAAATGCAGGGCGAGCTGACCTNTCACCACGAGATTTCAGACTTTCGCCGTGTGGATGGCAGCTGGGTTTATGTCGATGGAACAGGCAAGCCGCCTGAGCAGGTCATGGCAGACTATGGCCGCAATGAGCCCTGCCCATGTGGATCAGGTAAGAAATTCAAGAAGTGCCATGGCGGTTAAGCCACAGATTATCGCCTAGAGCGTTTCCAGCTCGCCACCCTTGGCGACTGCGCGCTGATATGCAGGACGTTCATGCAGGCGATCGAGCCATGCCATGACGTTTGGATAGGTCTTGTCGAGCCCCGCGCGGCCATGAGCCGCTTCCACTGGATAGCTCATCATAATGTCGGCGCCGGTTACCGTCTCGCCAGCAAACCAGGGTGTGCGGCCCAGCTCGTCATGCATGAATTCGTACATTCTGGTGAGTGAGGGGGTAAGATAAAGGTCCCGGATCTTGCCGGTGACAATGCTCGTAATCTTGTTGATCGGGAAAGGTGGGGTCGTTTCCATGCGTGACATGAAAAGACCGAGTACCAGCAGGTTCATCAGGCTGCCTTCAGAGGCGTGCATCCAGTAGTAATAGGATTGCCGTTGCGGTGTGCCAGCATCTGGCCGAAGCCCCGAATTAGGAAATTTATCGAGAAAGTGCTCAACGATTGCTCCGGTTTCAGCAAGGGTTTTGCTGCCGTCGGTAACAATCGGTGCTTTACCGAGTGGGTGAAGCTTCTGATAGTCTGGCGGTGCGAGGTTGGTCTTGGGATCACGCTTATAGGTCTTTACCTCATACTCAGTTCCGAGTTCCTCAAGAAGCCAGAGGATTCGCATGGAGCGTGAGTTTTCAAGATGGTGGACCGTGATCATGCATTCTCTCCGTCGATCTATACAAAGTAGACTGCCAGAGAATTAAGGAAAGACACGTTCAGAAATTTCGAATACGCGGGATATCAACGTTGACGCTGGCGACAATCAGAGGCTTCAGCGCGCATGATGCGAAAGACACCCCGGACCTTTTGATGAAAATAGATGGCGCATCCGCCGTCCGCCACCGTCGGGGACTCGACATAGCCCTCAATGGCCTGGATGCGCACCGGTGATGAAAAAGGTTCGCTGATGGCGGGTCGGGTTGCCATCCAGATGCCAAAGCCGGTTGCATCTCCTTCGCGTGCATCTTCTGGAGACACGCGGGTGAAATAAAGGGTGAGCTCATCATCGCTGAGCGCAGGACCGTATTCCAGATCAATGGTGTTGATGGCGTCGAAGATCTCATCCATTTGCTGGGTGCGATAGAAGTCGCCCCCCAAACCTTTCCGAGCCACAAAAAGGTTGGAGGATTTCATGCCGCCGCCGAAAAGGCTCCACTCATTCTCAACAACATAAAGACGGCGACCATCAGCGCTGACTTCGGCGTCGGTGTTGAGCCAAAGCGGATTATACCGTGAGACGTCTCCGGCGAGTTCGCGAATGCGGGTGATTTCTCCTCCGGATAAACGACCCTGCCAGAGCGTATTGCGCGAACTCTCATAATTCCTCGGAGAGACGAAATAGAAGTTTCCGTGTCGGTCCATGCTCGGCACGGTTTCAACATCTGGCGTGTTCACGTTCTCGAGCTTGCCGCGATATTCGAATTCATTGTCATGCAGGCGATAGGCGTGATGCAGGTCGGTCTCATCGCCAGGTTCATCGCGGCTGTTGAAGAAGAGCCATTGTCCATCGCGTGAGAGGAATGGCTCCATCGCATTGTCTTCATAGCCTGTGATGATGACAAGGCGTGGGATCTCAAAATCGTCCACATCCGCGCGGGCGGCTGTGGAGAAAACCAGGGAAACCAGACACATGAAAAAGAGACGCAGCATGTGATCAGCTTATCTTCTGAACAGGTTAAGGCGCGGCGAATATCGACCAGGAGATTGTTGCGTTTCGGTGCGTCGATGATGTGTTTCTGTGAATCTTTCAGAGCTCGGAGAGTTGTATCTGTGTACCGGCCAGATGGAAGCTGTCTTGAGTGGTTTCACACCCAAGCGCCCTGGCGCGCTGAAGACAGGCTGATGGGTCTTTCAACTTCAGCATGAAGCGTGTGACTTTGCTCTGAGACGCGGCAGAGAATGTCAGTTCGGCCTCGCACGTCTGCACAGCACCCTCCGCGCTCGGAGCGCTGCCAAACACTGCGGCCCATCGATCAGCGGTCTTTGCGGGTTCGGGGCACGTAATGTGTGCCCCGGCCAGTGCGCCGGGGACTGAATTCTCTTCCCAGTCCGGACCGCCCCAACGCCAGCTTTCTGGTGGTTTGGGTTGGTCGAAGGAGACGATCGCCCCGCCGATATCGGCAGGATGAAGATGGCTGGCAGAAATTTCGTCAAAATCCGAGTTCCAGACGCGGCGCAACCCCATGTCGTCGGCGCGTGCGCGCGTGACGCCAATCTCCGGCACCTGGAAGATGACCATATATCCGCCTTCACCGAACCGGTCGATAAAGCGGCGCGCCGGCGCCTCTTCCGTTGTGGGTACGATAACTTCCAGAAACTGGTCGCCAATTGCAAAGACCGCATTCTCAAGGCCAAACTCTCCGACGCCTGGGTCAGGATAGGGTTCCCCAAGCGCCAGTATNTCTGCGAGGTGATCGGCGGCNTCCAGGGAATTGGCGGCNATCACGAGCTGGCGGAGTCTGAGGTCTTTCATGATCAATCTGGCTTTCCATCATTGTCGGAGAGAGACTTCTGTTACAGCCTGTCACCACGTGGTTTGGCGTGGGGCTCGCCCGAGGTTTGAACAATTTCGAACGCTTGGGGGTTACCGTCCATCGTTATGAGGGCGGTGAGATTGTTGCCGTGAACTGCGNCAGTATCAATTCCCATGGCGTTGGGAAAGGGNCTCGGGCCAGTCATNAAGGGTTCGTGGCCGAAGACGGCAAATCCGAACCGGCCATCATAAATCTCTGCCCANAANGGATCGCTNTCGCCTTGGTCGCCAAGCTTGAGAAAGGCGCCAGTTTCCCGGTTTACAAAGCGCAGCCGGTAAACCTGCTCGAGCTTTTGTCGTGTGCGCCCCGAGGCTTTCTGAAATTGCTCCAATGGGGGCAGTTTGCTCATGAATGGCGGTATGCCCCCGTGTACGGCAATCATGTTGATGTCCGGCAGGTGCAGATACGGCAGCGATTTGTGCACAACCTCGCAGTCTGCCGGTTTGGCCTTCTGGTGGAAATCAGCAAGCGAGGGTGTGTCTTTTGCCTGGTCTGCTGCAATACCGGGGCGTTCTTTCAGATTGCGCTGATAGCGAATGTGCTTGTCTTCATGATTGCCGCGTATCAGCGAAGTCTGAATGTCACGCCGCGACATGAGTGATCCGACCCGGCGTACAACGCCAAGCTGGTCAGGGCCTTTGTCGAGAAGGTCGCCAACAAAGACGAGCCGATCTCCGGCGTTCAGCTGGATTTGTTCAAGCAGATCATCTAGTGGGCCCGACAGGCCGTGCACATCACCGATGAATATGGTTCTTGGATATGTAGCGATAGTGTCCTCTCGCATCTTCACCCACTGTCTGTGGGCAGGACATTGTCGTCAAGTCACACTGTGCGCCTGGCCAGCCAGATGCCTGCAACCATAAGACAAAGCCCAATGAGCTTTTTCAGATCAATGGGCGATTTCGGAGCCCCAAACCAGCCAAAATGGTCAACCAGTGCGGCAGACAGCGTCTGGCCCAGAAGCACACATAAAATGGCGGTGCCGACGCCTACTTTCGGTCCCAGTGCAGTGACAGACAGGATGTAGAAGGCAACGACGAGCCCGCCGAGATAATACCAGGCTGGCGCCGACACGGCGGACCGGAGTGAGAAGTCCTGTGACAAGGGGATCAACGCGGCTGATGCCAGAGCGCCAACGATAAGAAGCGCGGTCACAGACGCCGGGACGCCGATGCGCGCGCCCAGGCCGGCATTCATTGCAGCCATAATGGGGATGCTGATGCCAGAGGCGATCATCACGCCATACATCCATACATTTGTTCCCATGGCCTGGCCTCGCATCTGCTAAATGAACTCAGGACGCTTGTTTCAGGTTCTGATGGTGTAGACCAGACTCTGTGCGTCACGAGTTCATTCAGATTTCCTCATGCCGGTCGATCAGGCGAGACCTTCATGTTTCATGGTCTTCTTTACAGACTCCCGCGCGCTCATCTTGTCACGGAATTTCTGGATGTTCGGGTAATCTTCAAGAGAGATGTCATGCATGTCTGACCAGCCTGTCAGTACGAAGGCATAGAAGTCCGCTGCTGACACTTCTTCCCCGAGAACATAGGTCTTGTTGCCGAGAATGGTCTCAAGACGCTTGAGCTGTTTGTGCACGTTGGCCACGGCCGCCTCTTTGGCCTTGTCATCCAGATCGCTGAACAGCGGTGCGTAGGCTTTGTGGAGTTCGGCTCCGAGAAAGCTCAATGCTTCGATCAGGCGGATCAGCTCAAACTCACCGGGCTCAGGTGTGAAGACGCCGGGCTTTTTCCGTCCGATGGCCAGCATGACAGATGGGTTTTCCGTGACGATCGTGCCGTCATCCATTTCGAGGGCGGGCACATAACCGCGCTGATTGATCTTGAGAAAGTCCGCGCCGGTTTCTGTTGTCTTTGTCTTCAAGTCGACTTTTTCGATTTCGTGCGGAATACCGAGTTCGTGAAGCATCATGTGGGACGCCATCGAACACGCGCCGGGAGAAATATAGAGTTTCATTTTATGTCCTTCAGTTTGAAATGAATCTTGCCCGACAGAAAGGTGGACAGAGCCGGTAAGTTTCGGAACTGCGGCGCAAAAAACACGAAAACTGATGAAAAGGTTGGATTGGTCAGAGGCTTCTGGCTAGGATGCCGACCAATCTTCCATCGGGGAAAACATGAATTTTATCAAACTTGCAGGGCTTGCTGCCCTGACGACCGGCCTTATTGCCAGTGCTGCAGCACAGACCAAAACCGTGTCTGAGGATGATCTGGCCGTGTTGGCTGGAGATGGCTGGGCTGGCGAACTGGTGTATCGCGCTTATGAGCCGCCATATGAAGAAGAATCCATCCCTGTAAAGCTCGGCCCGGTTCAGGCTACCGACGGTGGCATTCGCTTTCAGATGATTTTCGAAGGTGAGACTGCGAGTGGTGGCCCTGGAGAACTGCTTCAGGTTTCTGAGGGTGGTGCGGAGCTTGGTGGCGCGCCGATCATTCAGCGTACGGAAATTGGCGATAGTCTGTTTGTTGTGACGCGAAAGGACTGCGAAGACGACGGCCGTGCAGCTGTTTGCGAACGCGCCTTCCGCATCGGGCCGTCCACATTCACAATGTCAAAGGAAGTCATACTGGATGAGAGCGGCGAACGATTTGTGCGCAACCGTTACGCTTTCCAGCGCTGAGTTTGCACTGCGTTCGGCCTGTTCCTTGCATGGTTTTGCCAGATTTGTCGGGGAAGAAAAATTTTCGGGAGAAGCGTCTCATGCGGAAATCAAAACTGGTCGGGCTGACGACTCTGGCTGTATCGGCGATTACAGGTCTTGAAGCCTCAGCGCGGTGCGCCGAAACGGCGTTCGCATCAAGTGATGCAGCAGCGGCTTATGCCAAAGCCGAACATCTGGTGCGCAGCGGGGCGCGGTCTTTTGAAAGCCTGATGGCGCTGGCGCCGATGAAGGAAATGGAGCTGAACTGCTATGAGCGCGGCACCATGCACCTTCTGGAATCGGCGATCCATGCCGGCGACAAGGACACGCCAGCTGCGGCGGACTCACTGGCCCTGGCGATTGAAGCCGACTTCATGGGCAAGTCCACGCGTATGAAGTCGCTGTTGCGCCTGGCAGGGCTCTATATGAGCTATGACAAGGATAAAGCGCTCAAGACATATGAAACCTATATGCAGGCGGGTGGATGGCCCCCTGTCGAAGACGAGCTTCTCATTGCCATGCTCTATCGTGATAAGGGGCAATACGACCTC
>PABS01000051.1 GCA_002699325.1 Ponticaulis sp.
TGTTGTTACCGGCGTTGCTGACGACCTGAACTATGCCGCTTCTGTCTGTGGTATCTTTGACTGGGTTGGCGGTGCTGCGGCTCCGACACGTAACGTCTTCCGTGCAACTAACCTCGGTGTTGATGCGCAGAATGTTGACGTGGTCGCGTTCAACATCTCTTACGCTGGCGGTGCAACTGGCCCAGTGGGTCCGGTTCGCGCGCGTACATCTGTGATACCAGGCCCAGTCGAAACCGTCGTCAATAGCGTCCAGCTTGCTGCAGCCATTGATGCCGAATTGGCAGGAAATGGTGCGACGGGTGACTTCGCTCGTGCGGATATGATGCTGGTCTTCCCAGGTGGACAGAACCAAACACCTGGTCAGGCTCCAGAACCGATTTCAGGTAACCTGATCAATGTTGGTCTGGATTGCGACCGTCTTCAGCTGTCTACACCAGCAAACGTTCTATCTGCTTTTGGTAACAACAACAGCCAGGAAACTATCGCACCAGCAGTGCTGTTCCCAACAGACGATGGCGACGACTAAGTCTCTTGCTGAATTTTCTCTTGGAAAAGGGCTGCTTCGGCAGCCCTTTTTTATTGCCACAAAAGATACTGAATTTGCGAATCAGTATCGGTAGAGATGCGGAAGAGCTGCGCGAGAAATGGGCGTGTTGCTCCGAAAGACTTGCAACTCCAACGATCGAGTGAGAAGGAAGTTTATGTCGGAAGAACAACTGCTTCATTCTAAACGCGCTAAATCGATTGGGCCGTTCGCGTCTTATCTTCTGTCCCAGGGACTCATAACCGAGTCAGGTCTCGATGAGGCGCTTGCTTTTCAAAATGAGTTTCAAGTGCCGCTTCATCAGGCTGTGCTGCGGCTCGGTCTCGCCAGAGAGCGGGATCTCCTAAAAGCTGTTTCAGAGTTTTTCGGCCTTCCACTGTTCGAACAGACGGGGCTGGCACTTCCTGACCTCACTCAGATGCATTCGACCCTTGCGCGCCTGTCTCTGACCGCGAACTGGGCCGGCCATAAGGCTGCACTGTTCTGGATTACGAATGAACTCGAAGGCGAGGGGGAAACGCTTCTTCTACTCGCTAAAGACCCTGTAAACTCTTCTCTACTCGAAGAGTTCTCGCGGCGCTGGGATGGGCCGATCCGCATTATGCTCGCGCCGAACGTCACAATTGAGCGTTCGCTTGGTGCGCTACAAGCTGATGCGCGTAAGTCTGACGACCTCGATGACGTTGATCGTGGGGCGCGGCTGCGTGAACTTGCTGAAGAAGCCCCTGTGATTGATTTCGTGAACCGCCTCTTTTCAGAAGCGCTGGAGCTTGATGCGTCCGACGTCCATATCGAGCCAGGGCCGGATGCATTTGAAACACGCTTCCGCGTAGATGGCGTGTTATCGCATACGCGTCGTAACCCGAAATCGATGTTTGATCCGGTCTGTACGCGGATCAAAATTCTTTCAGGCATGGATATCTCTGAGCGGCGTCTGCCGCAGGATGGTCGCCAGAGCATCCGGACAGCGGGCGAAGATATCGACCTGCGCGTCTCGTCACTTCCTGCCACTTACGGCGAGAGCATCGTGATCCGAATGCTCCGTAAAAGGTCTTCATTGCCAGACCTTGAAGGCCTCGGCTTCGAAGGCAAGGCTTTGAATGACCTGCGTAATCTTGTCGGGCTGCCGAATGGTGTCATTCTGGTCACTGGCCCAACAGGCTCAGGTAAATCAACAACGCTCTATCGTTCGCTCGAATTGCTAAACGACGGCAAACGAAAAATCATAACCATTGAAGACCCGGTCGAGTATGACATTGAAGGGATCAATCAGGTCCAGGCCCATCCTGAGATCGGCCTGACCTTCGCCAGCGGATTGCGGTCCATTCTGCGTCAGGACCCTGATATCATCATGGTTGGCGAAATCCGGGATCAGGAAACGGCGGTGATTGCCATTCAGTCTGCCCTGACGGGTCACTTGGTCTTCTCCACGCTTCACACCAATTCCGCGCTTGGCGCAATTGAGCGTATGCAGGATCTGGGCGTTGAGCCATTCCTGATTACGGCCGCGCTTCGCGGGGTGATTGGTCAGCGACTGCTGCGCAGGCTTTGCAGTGAGTGTTGTAAACCCCAGGAAGATGTTTCTGCGATAAACCATATTCTTAAAGTCCTGCATGAATCGAAAAGCCCCGTCCTCCAGCATTTGAAGCAATCTTTTCACGAACCAGTCGGCTGTGCCGCTTGTGGTCAGACGGGATATCGGGGCCGGGTCGGTGTATTTGAGGTCGTCAACTTTCAGGCGCCTGTTTTTCAGAAAATGGGTGGGGCCCCCGTCAAGCCGCTCGACCGGGATACGCTTCGCGACGCGGACTTCATCTCAATGGTGGAAGACGGGATTTTAAAAGCCAGCTTCGGCGAAACCAGCCTCGAAGAAATCGAACGTGTGTTCGGTAAAGGTTACGACCGGCTGGGGTTCTAAGGGATGATGTATCGCTATAGGGGCATTACAGAGGCTGCAGAACCTGTCACAGGTGTTATTGAAGCTCAGGCTGACACTGACGCGCTTCAAAAGCTGCAGGATCGCCGCATTGATGTGACCGAACTTAAGGCTATCAAGCCGAAGTCCGTTTCGCTCAGTCGCAAAAAGCCAGGCAGTACCGATTACTATAACCTGCTTGAGCAGCTCGCAGTGCTCGTCAATTCAGGTATTCCCGTCCTTGAGGCGATAGAGAGCCTTCGCAAAACATCCCGCAATTTCACACTGACAGAACAACTTGATCGTATTGGAAAAGAATTGCGCCAGGGTGTGCGTCTGTCGCAAGCGATGATGGACAGCATGCCGAATTTGCCTCCCATGGTGCCAGCGCTGGTCGCTCTGGGGGAGCAAACGGGCAATCTTGATGACGTCCTGTCGTCTATCGGCAAACAGCTTGGAAAGCAGGAGAAGATGAAATCAGAGCTTCGCAACGCATTCACTTATCCGATTTTTCTTTCGGTTGTGGGCGTTGGCGCGGTGCTGTTTCTTTTCCTGTTCGTCGTGCCCCGTTTCTCAGCCATGATTGGCGACGACCTGAGCGCGCTTCCCTTTATTGCTCAGGCAGTTTTCCACATTTCGGCATTTCTGACCGAGCGCTGGCCTGTCGCTCTGATGATTCTTTTTCTGGTGGTGTTCGGTATCGCCGCGATCTGGTCTTCCAAACAAGCGCGAAGCTCTGTGATTGGCATGATCCATTATGTGCCCGTGATCGGGCCAATTTTGCGGCAATCGGAGCTGGCAAACTGGACCCGTACGGTTGGCCTGGCATTTTCGGCGCGTGCAAATCTGATCACAGCCGTCACACTCGCTGAGAATACAGTGACAAGCGACACGAACCGCGCTGCTTTTGGCGATGTTGCAAGAGATCTCCGCGCTGGTATGGCGCTTGATGATGCGCTCGAAAAAGTACCGGGCATTGAGCCTGTGGTGGTGAACCTGGTCTCGACGGGCGTGCGGGCGGGCCGTTTGGGTGAGATGCTGATGGTTGCAACGCGGATTTTGGACGAACGCGTTGAGGCAGGCTCGAACCGTTTGTCACGACTTGCCGAACCCATCGCTATTTTGATCATATCTGCGCTCGTTGGTATGGTCGTGATTGGACTCGTCATGGCGATGACAAGTCTGTACGAGTTTTCTCTGTAATGACGGGCGTAAAGAGCTGAGTGAATCGGTTTGCCACCAGTATCGGGTATGATATTTACCCCCGTCTCAGAAAGTGGAGTGCGAGACATGACATTTGCGAGATCGCGAAAGTCAAAACAGAAGAGAAATCGCCGGGACGAGGGGTATTCGCTTCTCGAGATTCTTGTCGCGCTCAGCATTATCGCGGCGCTCACGGCNCTNGTTGCNCCGCGATTGTTCGGGCANGTTGACCGCTCGAAAGTCGTCACCACGCGCGCTCAGGCAAAGCAATTGAAACAGACACTCCAGTTGCTTCAGCTTGATATTGGCCGTTTTCCGACCTCGGATGAAGGGCTTGCCCTATTGCAGTCTCCGATGGGCGAAGATGAGCGCTGGCAGGGGCCTTATCTTGATGGCGATATCCNGATGGATGCCTGGGGCAATCCATTTGTCTACGTGCCGCCATCGCAAAGNCCGACNGGCGCGCCAACGGTNTATTCGCTCGGCGCGGACAACACCCCTGGCGGCACCGGTCTCGATGAGGATATTTATGGCTGAGGATGCTCGGGGCGAGGCTGGGTTTTCTTTAATCGAAATTCTCGCCGCCCTGGCCATTTTCGGTGTTCTGACGGCTCTTGTATTCACAAATGTTCGAGGGGTGGTGGACCGAGCCCGGCGGACAGAAGCAATCGCTCAACTCACAGCTATAGTAGAGAAAGCGCGAGAGGAATCTTTGCGGACCTCTTTACCAGTCTCCCTGTCCAGCGTCGTGAACGAATTGACAGAGCGTGAAGGCAGCGCGCTGCCAGATATTAAAGTGAGCGAAGAGATCATTATTCATCCACCGGGCGCCTGCACGGCAGGAGAGGGCGCGATTATGCTGCCCAGTGGCGTTGCCAAATTCCGGATCAGACCGATTACCTGCGAGGTTTTCTTCTGATGAGACAGGCGCGTATTGCACATTCTCACTCAGATGCGGGTTTCAGTCTGATCGAAACCTTAGTGACGGTCGCGATTGTCTCGGTGTTGATGGTCTTGCTCGGCGAAATGCTGCTCAACGTGCAGCGAACCGAAGCGCGGCTTTCAAGCTATTTTGCTGAGAACAGGCATGCGTTTTATACGCGTCAGCAATTGCGGCAGGTCGTTTCTGGAATCGCCAATATCAGGAGCCTGGCACCCTATCACGAAGACCCGCTTTTCACCGCGGATAATGAGCAGATCTCAGGCCACATTACGAATGTTCTGTTCGGAGAGGGAGAAATTCAGCCTTTCACGCTGACGATCGACAATGATGTGTATCCGGCGCAGCTGAACCTCTCCCTGGAAGATGACCGTTCCTTCGCATTCACCTTTCCCGGCACAGACCGCATCACTTTCTCTTACCTCTCCCAAGATGGTGCAGTATATGATGTGTGGCCGCCGGAATTCGAGACACTGCCTGTTGGAGCCCGTGATGCAGCGTTCAAGATCGATGACCTGATGCCTGAAGCCATTCTCTTCACCCTCATACGCGGAGAGGATGAAGAAGTGCTGGTGTTTAACGTCTATGGCTAAAGAGAAGACCGTCTTCGAGGCAGGCTTTGCATTGCCATTTGCGCTGGTCGTACTCGTGGCGATCTCGTTCACTCTGTCGATTCTTGCATTGCAGGTTCAGTCCTCGCAAGACCGAGCCGCGGTGTATGTGAATGCAATCGGGGAGCAAAAGGCGCTTATTACTGTGGAACAGGAGCTCGCATACCGCGCTTTGCTCGAGTTTTACGGCGTGGATCGGGACCTGGATCCTCTGGGCGAGAACCAAGATGATATAAGATATCGTGGCGCTCCTGTTTCAGGCAAATTCTATATTGATGGAGGCGTATATCCGTTTGAGTCGACTTATCAGCGGATTGCTCCGCCGCAGGATCTGCCGGAGGTTCTCGTTCGGGTTCAGGATATCGAAGGCTTGCTGGACCTGAACTATCAAAGCGAAGCCTATCTGACCTATGTTGCGTATCTTGCCGGGGTTCGCTCAGGCGAACAGATGCGCGCCGCCAGAATTTTGAATGAAGCCGTGGGAGAAGTGAAACAGGAGGTGACGGTTGATCGTCGCCCGGTGCATGGTCTCTGGTCTCCGCGACAGCTTTGTGGACTTCCGATCTGGAAAGAGGCTGAAATCTGCGAAGACCGCGCGCGCATGGCATTCACTTTTGCCGGGCGCAGTGGTCTCCTCCCAAACTACTTCCTGACGCCGCAATCCCTGCGCGACCTTATCGGACCGGACGGCGGAGAAAATTTTGACCCAGGAACCTATCTGGCCTGGATTCAGACGCAGGAGAAATACAAATTCTACGACGCTTTCGCAGAAAGTGGTGGCCGGGGGATGGAGTATGTGGTTGCCATTAGTGAGCGTGGCTCGCATAAGCAGAAACGCTTCAAGATTTCCTTGCGCCGTTCAAACGGGATGAGACCCTTCTCTGTCAGCGAAGTGGTTGAAGAGCTGCGGATGGAGGAGTTTGATGAGTTTGAAGCACGTGAGGCGGCCAGCGGACGTCGTCGGGGATTAAGAGACTGAGGGTTCGGTGCAACCGAGAATACGCTTCATTTCTCAACGGTTCGGCATATCGCAGAACCCGCATGCCTGGGAAGCTCCAGACCAGAGCGGCTGGCTGAAATCAGCGCTCTTTGGCTCTGTCGATGTCCTGTCTCGCAGGTATTGCTCGCACGAATCAAAGCCGATCCATACCAATATGTCGCGGGATGAAGCTCGTAAATCGCTTTATCTCCAGGCCCGCGCATCCTCACCTTTCGCCAATCCCGGTATTTTCATGCAGTTTGGCAAAACTCGCGCGAATATCTGGACGTGGGACAGAGAAGCCGGCGCGGCCGACCTTGACCTGAGCAGCCGTAATACGGTTCCCGAGTCGGCACTTCACGCGCCAGCAGATGGGTTGGTTCTCCGCCAGTCGCTTGATGGCTATGAAGGGCAGGCATGGCGCGATGGCGAGCTGATGCAGTCCCAATGGTGGCCGGCAGAGGTGCGGGCGGATCAGTGGTCGTTGTTTTGCCTTTCGGTCGAGAAGCTTGGACTAAATCCAGTTCAGGATCCGGTGCTTCTTCCTACCGATTATGATCGGACAAGTATTCCCGCCAACGATCTGCCAGCGAGATCACTGCTCGAAAGCGTTCGGATTTCGCATTGGGCAGTCGTGGCTGCTGCTTTTATTCTTCTGCCTGCAATTTATCTTGGGCTGCGATATTATAATCTTTCGTCACAGGAAGCCCGGAAGCAGACCGAACTTGCCGCGCTGTGGCAGGAGAAGTCGACCCAGCGGTCTGCGGTTGCCGCGATCAATTCTGCCCTGTCAAAGACACAGGAAATCTCAGAATTGTTCAATGATTCTCACCCTTTACCGATCCTGTCGCGAGCGATTGCGCGGGTGCTCGACCTGGGTGCACGTGTCGAACGCGTCGATTATGATTACGGTGACTTTCGAGTGATGTTCACAATCAGTGAGAACTTTGATCAAAGTTCGCTGGTTCGTGCCCTGGAAAGTGATCCAGAGATCACCGGCGTGACGCTGGAACCTACCGGTCAGAATGCATTTTGGAATCTGCGTTTCCGTGAGATCACAATGCCGGCAGGAGCGGCGTCATGAACGAGGCCCTGAAAAGCCTGTCCCGGCAGATCACACCGCGCGTGGCGTTCGGTCTCGCTGTCCTGGTGGCGATTGGCCTGTGGTTTCTCTGGTCGCGGGCGACCACTGCCATCGAAACTCTGGAAGTATCTGTCGAAAGCGTTGATCAGCAAATACGTCAGTTGCGTGCCCTTGAGGGTGTTGAAGGTCTTGATGAACTCAGAGCCGATATTGATTCTGATCTGGCGGTCTGGGAGTCCCGACTCCTGGCTGAAGAGACCCAGGGTCTGAATGTTGTTGCCATGCAGACGACGCTGGTCGGTGCGCTGAACAATTGCGGTCTCAGCCGGATAGAGGTTCAGGTTGAAACATTACAACATGAGGAAACTGAAGATTATCTTATCTATGAAGCGAGTGTGCGGGCGAACGACCCGGAAACCCGTTTCCCTCTCTGCCTTCAGGAAATCGCTGCGAGTAGTCTGTCTCTGCGCATCACTGAGTTGATCTGGACGCGAACAGGTACGCTGATCGCAACCTTTGAAGGCTATGGAGCGGCTGAGGAATGACGATATTGAAGTCGATCTTCCAAAGGTTTTCCCTTTTGCAGGGGGCGCTGATCCTTCTGATCAGCCTTATCCTTGTGACAGTCTTCGCCTTGCGTGGCGTCAGTTCACAGGCAGCAGAAGGTCCCGGATCTGATGTGAATCTCACACGCAAGGCATTGCCGCCAGATTCCAATCTGAGTGAGACCATTGCCTATCTGCGTGAGATCGGATTCATGCCACCTGCTGCCGATCAACAAACAACCGACACAGTTGTGGCTGAAAAACCACCAGAGCCAGCGATCATTGCGATTGCCTCGTCAAGTGGTGCTGCATCGCAGGCTTATCTGAAGCATGAAGGTGTGGTGAAAGTTGTGAGTGTCGGCGCCCAGCTCGGGGAGTGGCGTATTGTCGATATCTCATCGTCGGCTGTCACATTTGAATATGACGGGGAGACGATCGTCAGACAGCTGTTTTCGCGAGGGTAACGGCTTTGTGGTCAGGAATGAAAACGCATCGGAATCGGGTCATTCATGTTAGTTCGTAGTTATGCCAGCTTTTTCGCCATCGCCTGTCTTCTGACGGCCTGCGCGACCAATGAAATGCCGGGTGAAACACCGGATGTTCGTTCAAGCAGGCTGAACGTTCCCGAGCGAACGCCGATTGAGCGCGAGCCGTCGCCTGCCAATCAGCAAGGGGCGGTTGATCTCGACAGTCAGCCAGTCGTCGATGACTCGATCATCTTTCGCGAGGTTCCGAGCCTGCGAGATGGTGAGCCTATGGCTGTTGCAGATGGCCCAAGCATGCCGCCTCTGCGTGGAGGGGCTCTGGAAGTGACCATTCCGCCGCAAAGCGTGCCCGACTTTATCAACACTGTCTTCGGCGAGATTCTTGGAACGGGCTATTCGATGGGCCCGAACATCGCTCAACGCCAGGAAGTCGTTTCATTCCGATCTGCATCCAGCATTTCGCGTGCCGAGCTTTATTCGTCTGCCGCAAATGCGCTGGAGGATTACGGCATTTCCGTTGTCTATATCGATGGCGAAGTTCGTGTGCTTCAGCAGGAAGACCTGCGTCGTCAGGCACCGCAATTCATCCGCTCACGCGCCCGTGCGTCCGTTCCCGGCAATATGCGACCGGTTGTTCAGTTCGTCGAGCTCCAGGCTATGGAAGCCGGCGAAATGCGCGAGATTCTCATGGCTGCGTTTCCGAACCAGCAAGAACTGCAGATCCGTGTAAACTCTCCGACAAATTCGCTCACATTGACTGGCCTGCCGGAAGACGTCGATCTGGCGCTTGAAATTGTCGATCAGATGGACGAGCTGGAATTTGCCGGCACACTCTCTGCCATTGTTCGGGTCGACAATTGGGAAGTGATTGAACTCGTTGAATCTCTCCAACGTATTCTCGAGCTTGAAGGTTATGCGGTGACCTCTCAGCGTAGCATGACGCGCGCCATTACGCTCTTCCCGATCGAGTATACTCAGCAGGTCGCGATATTTGCCCGTACACGCGATATGCTTGACCATGTTATCAACATGACGCGCGAACTCGATCAGTCCGCCCGTTCAAAACTGGATCGCGAGCTTCGCGTATACAAAGCCATTCACTATCCGGCAGACCAGCTGGCCACGATTCTGGCGGGTATGATCGAAAACAATGAAACGCTGGCTGAGCAGGCTGCAGGCGTGACCGAGGCCCGTGAACAACAGACGGCGAATATGTCTCTCAGTGGTGGCGGTAGCGGCGACGGAGCTGGCTCTGATAGTGGTCCGACACGTATCGGCGATTTCATGATCGACCCGCAGGGTAATCGTATNATTTACCGCGCGACAGCCGATCAAAACCGCGAATTCCTGCAACTGCTTGCTGCGATCGATACACCGCCTGAAGAAGTTCTGGTGGAAGTGACGATCGCTGAAGTCACGCTTACTGATGATACCAGCTATGGCATGGAGTTCCTGTTTAGCCAGATCGGTAGTCGAGGCTATTCGATTGGCTTCGGTACTGGTGGTGGACTGGGTCTGTCTCAGGGCGGACTGTCCGGTCAGTACACATCAGGCGACTATGTGGTGAATTTCGCCGCGCTTGCCAGCAACAATCAGGTGAACGTCCTCTCTCACCCGCGCATCGTCACAAAATCGGGCGCTGCGGCTTCCATTCAGGTTGGCACAGACGTTCCAATCGTGACGAGCCAGAGGGCCGCGAACTCTCAAAACAATGGCACGACAGACGTGCTGCAGACCGTTGATTACCGCGAGACGGGTATTCTTCTGGATATTCAGCCGCGTGTCCTGTCAGGAGACCGGATCGATCTGAACATCACACAGGAAGTGTCATCAGCTGAGCAAAANCCGAACCAGTCGATTTCTTCGCCGATTATTTCCAGCCGTTTTATTCAGACCGAGCTTACACTGCAGGATGGTCAGTCTGCCATTCTGGGTGGCCTGATCGAAAATCGCTACACACGCGGCACATCCGGTGTGCCTCTGATCAAGGANGTTCCGGTCCTCGGCAATCTGTTTAAGACGGAAACACTGAGCGCGACAGACACCGTTCTCATGGTGATGATCACGCCATACATCTTGAAAAGTCGCAAAGACCGTCAGGATGTCGTTGAAAGCTATGTGGACTATGTAAACGGCTCTTTCGAGACGCAAGTGGATGAGTCCGAGACGCTTGTGAAGCCGAGTGTTCCAATGCAGATCGAAGGTCAATGACGCAACAGGCAGCGCAAAGCATACACGATGATGATGGGATAACGATCCTCGAAGTTGTCGCGATGCTGGTGATCCTGTCGATCGCTATGCTGCCTTTGCTAGATCTGACATCCCAGGTTCAGCGCAATGCCCTGGCGATCGAAAAACGCATTGAGCGCTCTGAGAACATGCAAAATGCGCTCAGCTATCTGCGTTCGATCAATGTCGGGGTGCAGCGGGAAGGGCGAATCGACTTTGGACCTGCCATACTCAGTTGGGAAGCAGAGCTGGTCGCAGAANACACCGAATTCACTCAAACNTTCCGCCTNCATGCGCGCCAGATTGGCCTCTACAATGTTAAATTCACCATCGAATCTGAAGATGATCCAAGGGCAAGCGCGCAGGTGCATCAGATCAGGCTCGTCGGCTGGACGAATTTCGTACAAGTGTTGCCGGATGGATTTTAAGTGATGAACAGGCTTTGCTTGAGCGCACCAGCGACGCTCGACCTCGGGATGGGACAACCGTGTCGCCGGGCTTTTCCTGGCCCACCGGCTCAGTTCAAACTCACCTGCTCAAGCCAGTGTGGATTGATCAATGCTCGATAACGCGAATTCGCCCGTCATTGTTCTGGGCATGCACCGATCAGGCACATCCCTGTTAACGGGCAGTCTGCAGGCCGCTGGCCTGCACCTTGGCGATGTGAATGATTTCGCGCCGCATAATCGCAAGGGGAACAAGGAGCATGAGACCCTTCGTTCGCTGAATGATGAGCTGCTTGCGCGCGTTGGGTGTGATTGGAAAACGCCTCCAGTAAACCAGCTGCCCCTGTTATGGACGGCATCGGACACGGCGCGCGCCGTAGAGCTTACAGCCAACCTGCGCGCCTCCGGTNAGGTATGGGGGTTTAAGGACCCGCGTGCCATATGGACTTTGGAAGGATGGTTAGATCTTTTTCCACAGGCGCGCCTCGTGGGCATTTTTCGGCATCCCGCTCACGTAATTGCATCCTTGACCTCCAGGCCTGGGGCCCTTGCGCTCACGCGCGAGCAGAGCGCGTCACTTTGGAAGGTGACGAATGAGCGGCTGTTGGAACTGAAACACAAACACGGCTTTGAACTGCTCGAATTTGATTCTGCGAATGGCGCAACGGCGTTTCATAATCGGATTGACAAGGTGAGTGCGGCTCTTGGACTGACCGCGAAGACTGAGCCATTCTACTCGTCTGATCTGGTCCACAATTCGGGTGAGGCTGAGGATATTTCATCTGATCTCAGACCAGTCTATGAGGCGCTTCAGGCTGAAGCCAGCTCCGACTAGATCAGCGTTCGATGAAAACAGTGATCCAGAAACCGTTGTTTCAGAAGGTCGAGCGCTGACGCCGCATCTTCATCCGAACGCGCGGGCTGGTCAGCACTTGCGTGAAGGGCCTTGGCCTGCCGGTAATCGGAGAGTTTGCGGATTTGGGTTTGTAGATCTTCGCGCTTGTCATCAACCTTGGACGAATTGATTTTGTTGTCATACGGCTGAAGACAGTGCGGCGAATAAGGTTCGCTCAGGAAATCCAGAATCGTGCGGATGCTGTGCTCCTGGTCGTCAATGAGCGTCTCGTATCTGACAGTCAAAACAGTCTCGGGTCCAAATGCCTTTAGAGCCAGCGATGCGTTCTCCGTATGTGTGCTCCAGGTGTGTAATGCCTCTTTTGCCGGCTGTGAAATTCCGCCCGCATCGTCAAAATTCAACAGAGAAGCCCCAACCTCTTCTGGCGCGCGTAGCAGGTGGAGGAATCTGGCGTCCGGGAACATGAGTTTCAGCCCCCAAAGGAATTGCGTGTTCAGTGGTGTTCCATCCACCCAACGGCTTTTTGGGTCTTCAATACTACGCAAAAGCTGCATGCCCGCAGGCCGGTTTTTAGGTTTGATTTTTGCTTCAATGCCCGTTTCACGAAAGTTTTTGCCGTAAAGCAGCTGGCAACGGCGTTCAAATGCATCGTGTACAATCTGATCGCTCGCAGTGCCCATATGCGCCATAAAGGCTTCAAGCGGGTAGTCGACATTTGACAAGTGAGAGAATTTCCCGCGTTCCGAGCCTTTGGCAAAGCTCAGGAAGGCACCNACCGCAGATGAAGCGATCCACGCTGTTTCGGGCATGGGCTGGATATTCGGATGCTGTCCAAGTGCCCAGGTTGTGATCGACGTTCCTGACCGCGGCGCGCCGATGATAAAAATGGGCTTTGGCTGGTTCATACGCTTCACGACTCCCTGCGTGACTTTCGGTCAGATCTTTCTGCCAGCAATAGACTGGCAAGCCTGCGCGTAAAGCGGAAAATTGGCGCGATGTCAAAGCTCCAGCTCATCTCTGAAGAGCTGAGCAACGCCTGTTCAGCTGCGGATATGAGACCTCTCATCAATAGCCTTGTTATGAGGCCTCGGCTTCGGTTAGACCAACTGCGACGATACGAGAGAAGCGAAGCGAAACGCTTTCGCAAGCCGGGGTACGTGATGACAGCAACCGACCCACATCAGGGCGACCAAGCCCTGGGGAAACCGAAAGTTTCGGTGATTATCATCAGCTACAATATGGCACGAGAAGTGCCGCGCACCGTTCAATCGTTTCTGCCACCTTATCAAAGGGGGCTTGAGCCGGGTGATGTTGAAGTCATCGTTTTAGAAAATGGTTCGCCGCATCCGATTGCGCCAGAAATCATTGCGCAATGGCCGGAAAGCGTTCGGTATATCAATATTGAGAACCCCGAAAAGTCGCCGGCGAAAGCACTTAATTACGGGGCTGAGATCGCGCGTGCTGACGTGATCTGTCCTCTGATTGACGGTGCACGAATGGCAAGTCCAGGCTTGCTGCAAACAGGCCTGTCAGCATTGCGCTGCGGGGAGCGGACATTCGCCGCAACGATCGGCTTCCATATCGGGCGAAAACTGCAACAGATCGCGGTGACTGAAGGATATAATCAGGAGAAAGAAGACCACCTCATCGCAAGTATTGAGTGGCCGAAGAACGGGTATCGCCTGTTCGATATTGCAGCGCCTGCCGGATCATCCCGAGCGGCCTGGTTCGGTGCCATCGCTGAAACCAATGCGCCGATCTTAACGAAGAAGTTGTTCGAGGAAGTTGGGGGCTATGATGAGCGGTTCAACATTCCTGGTGGTGGCCTGGTCAATCTCGACTTTCTCAATCGTGTCGTCGGTGATGAGACGATTGATTACTTCCTCCTTATGGGCGAGGCGACTTTTCATCAGTTCCATGGCGGGGTGACCACATCACGCCATGTGCAGCTTGAAGAAGATGACGGTGAGACGACCTGGTCCAAATATGTTCGCCAGTATGAGGCGATCCGAGGCGAAGCTTTCTCTACACCGAGCCGGAAACCGATGCTGTTCGGTTCTTTTCCACGTGAAGCGGCAGAGATCGCTCGCAGGGGCATCGTGAATGTGATGAATGCGGGGTGATTGAAAGTTGGGTGGACATGAACCCGCTGCTGGACTTCGCGCGGATCCAAGCATACCAGTTGCCGGATCGTAGGGTGAGCCCAACTACAGAACAAACAGGACACTGCCTTGAATATTGATCAGACCGAATTACCAGGTGTGCTGATCATCACGCCCAGACGATTTGGCGATGATCGCGGATGGTTTTCAGAAACATGGAATGCTGAACGCCTGGCAGAGGCCGGTATTGAACTGAATTTCGTCCAGGATAATCAGTCCTATTCGTCTGAAAAGCATACGCTGCGTGGCCTTCATTATCAGGCTCCGCCGAAAGCTCAGGACAAACTTGTGCGATGCACGCGCGGCGCCATTCTGGATGTTGCCGTTGATGCGCGTCAGGGGTCACCGAGTTACGGCAAATGGATTGGTGTGGAGTTGACGGCTGAGAACTTCAGGCAACTTCTCGTGCCGAAAGGGTTCCTGCACGCATTTCTGACCCTCACAGAACATACCGAGGTTCAATACAAATGCACCGATTACTATGCCCCGGAATGCGAAGGTATCGTGCGGTGGGATAGTGTCGGCATTGACTGGCCTGTCAGTGGTACGCCTACTCTTTCTGGAAAAGATGCGGAAGCGCCTGGTTTTCTCGACTGGACATCGCCTTTTACCGGAGGCCCGGCATGAGCAAGCTTCTCGTGACCGGTGGTGCGGGATTTATCGGGTCTGCAGTGATCCGCCAGGCGATCACCGAAGGCTATGAGATCGTCAATCTCGATGCACTGACCTATGCGGGCTGTCTTGAGAATCTTGCCAGCGTATCCGACAATCCGAAATACGCATTTGAGCATGTGGACATTCGGAACCGCGACGAACTTGATCGCGTGTTTGCCGATCATGCGCCGGATGCAGTCATGCACCTGGCCGCGGAATCCCACGTCGATCGCTCGATTGATGGACCCGGCGACTTTATCGAAACCAATGTGACCGGAACATTCAATCTGCTTGAGGCGGCGCGCGCCTATTGGGTGCGTCAGGGGCGGCCTGAAACCTTCCGGTTTCACCATATTTCGACAGATGAGGTGTATGGGTCGCTCGGCGAGGCTGGCCAGTTCACGGAAACGACCGCTTACGCGCCCAACAGCCCCTACTCAGCCTCGAAAGCGGCAAGCGATCATCTGGTTCGCGCCTGGCATGAGACCTACAGCTTTCCGGTCGTTATGACCAATTGTTCAAACAATTACGGGCCATATCATTTCCCCGAAAAGCTGATCCCGGTAGTGATCCTGAATGCCATCGCTGGCAAATCGATTCCGGTATATGGCGAAGGTGCGCAGGTTCGCGACTGGCTTTATGTGGAAGATCATGCTGACGCGCTACTCACCGTTCTTAAAAAGGGCCAGCTTGGACGCTCCTACAACATTGGGGGAGACAATGAAGCGCGGAACATCGATCTCGTGCGGATGATCTGCGCCATTCTGGATGAAGTGCGTCCAACGGACGGGCACTATGCAGACCTGATTACTTTTGTCACAGACCGGCCAGGTCATGATTATCGCTATTCCATAGATGCCTCACGCATCCGCGAAGAACTCGGCTGGTCGCCGCGTGTGACGCTGGAAGAGGGACTTCGAAAAACCGTTTACTGGTATCTGGAGAATGAAGCGTGGTGGCGCCCACTGGCGGATCGCAAGGGCGTAGGACAAAGGCTGGGTGTCGATCAGGCAGCTTCTGACAAAAAGGCAGAGGCAACGTCCTGAGGGACGTTGCTGCTGAATCAGGAGCAGGCGTTTATATGCAGCAGTTGAAAGATGGAATCATGGACGCCATACGTGGCGCGGCGCTTGTCCAGATCTGGTGGGCGCTGGCCCATGATTTCCTGAAGAAGCGTTTCCGCCGCAGCGCAATCGGCCTGTTGTGGGTGCCCCTCAGCTTTGCTCTGTTTATTACCGTGAAATCTATCTTCTTCGGTAGCAGGCCGACAGGTGACCTGGAAAACTTCGTCGCCTTTATCATCGTGGGCTATTACTGCTGGACCTATATCTCTGGCATGTTGTTATCTGCGACGAGTGCCTACGTGAATTCTGTTCACTGGATTGAAGGCGTTCAACTGCCCTACAGTGTCTATCTCTATCAGACAGCCGTTCAGGAAGTGATTTTCTTTGCCTTGTCGGGGATCGTCGTTGTGGCGGCATTCATCCTTCTGGATGTGCCCATCAATCCGCTTATGTGGACCATCATCCCTGCTCTGGGTTTTTATGTCCTCAGCGGAATCTGGACGACATTTCTTTTCTCTTCCATTGGGCTGAAATACCGCGACCTCACGCACGGTATGCAGGCTTTTATGCGCGTTATGTTCTTCGCAACGCCTATCCTCTGGTCACCCGAACAGTTCAATTCGGAGTTTGTGAAGACGCTTTGCCTGATCAATCCTTTCACGCACTATCTGGCTATTGTTCGCGAGCCGATTATCTCCGGGACGATCCCTGTGTTGAGTTGGCAGATCGTAGGCGGGGTGACACTGGTCGGCTGTTTGCTTGCGGTGTTCAGTTTCAGCCTGTCGCGAAAACGCCTGGTGTATTGGATCTGATATGGCGTTCCTCGAGTGCAAAGATGTCAGCGTTTATTACGAGATCCGGGACAAGTTTGCCCGCGATCAGCTGAGCAGCACACGCAATTCCGATCCGAAAACGCGACGGATGAGTTTTCGTCTGTCTGAGAAACATGGTGGTCAGAAAATCGCGGCGCTGGAAAACATTAGCTTCCGGTTGGAGAGCGGCCAGCGCCTGGCATTGATCGGGTCGAACGGTTCGGGCAAATCAACCCTGCTGAAAATCCTGGCCCGGATCATGCCGCCGACATCGGGCGACTATATTTGCGAGGGCGAAGTCAGTAGTCTCTTGAAGCTCGGGGTCGGTATCAATCCCGCATCGACTGGTATGGAGAACATTCGCCTTGATGCCCTCATCCGCGGCTATCGCGGGCAGGCGCTGAAAAGTCGGATCGAACGCGTGCGAGAATTCAGCGACATAGGCGAATATGTCTGGCTGCCTGTGCATACATATTCTGCAGGCACGCTCATGCGCCTGCGCTTTTCCATGGCGGCCGTTGATATGGCGCCGGTCGTGCTGATGGATGAGTGGATCGCAACGGGCGATCAGTATTTTCGCGACAAAGTTACTCGTCACTTGTCCCAGCAGGCCGAGCAAGCATCCGTTCTGGTTTTGGCAAGCCATAACCTCGAGCTTCTGAGGAAGATCTGCAATGTCGGCCTCTATCTGAAAGACGGCAAGGTGGAGGCCTTTGACGATATCGAAACGGTGTTAAATCAATATCTCCTCGACTCATCAGATCAGATGAATTTCGAAGCTCTGAACTCCATGGCGCGGCCTATGGACGAGCTGGAGAGCAAGGGAGTCTTTCCGGGCAAAGAGCACCGCGCGGGATTTGCTGACGCGACGCCGGGCGGAATCTGGACAACTGGTGAAGACTCTCATTTCACATTGAGGCTGAACCGCCCTGCGAGCCGGATTTTCCTCTGTTATAGCCCTTTCTTTGGTTCGGAAGAGCTCAACACCCCCCGTAAACTCGTTTTCAGTGTTAACGGGAAAGAGCTTACCTCGGAAATATTGGAGCCTCCTGCGGAAGGCGGTGCCAAATTGCGAGGCGTTGCGCTTCTGGATCTTGCTGGGATCAGCGACACATCAAATCCAGAAATTTCGATTCGGCAGACCCGGCTCTCGGACGCGCCAGGGCCCGGCCTGAAGCCGCCGACGCTGCTTCTGAGGTCTATCGTCCCGAATTAGTCAGTGTCTTACCAGCTCGTCGCGGACGGATCGCTGACCACTTGCATGGCACCTCGGGCCGGGTCGGCGAATTCGGGAATGATCTCTCTTATTGCGAGGGTGCCTGGTCCTGGCGTGTGGTAAAGCAGTTTGTAATGCTCGCCATCAGATCGGTAGAGATAGCTCAATTCGCCCGGACTCTCAGGTAAGGCGTCGATATGGTCCGGCGCAAGTCCACTAACCCAGTCCTCGGTATTTGTTCCCCACTTCGTTCTCTGCCCATCCCAGCCATCTGATCTGGGGTACTCACCATGATCATGATGATAGGCTTCGAGCGCAGATGCCAGCTCGAGCAGGTCCAGCAATTGATCTTCCCAGATGCTCAATTCGCTGCGTCTTGATTTCCACTGCAGCACCTCAAGCCAAGTTTTGTTAAGGTCTTCTGGGCCGGTGATGGAAGAGTCTTCTGATTGAAGACATTCTGCAATCCTGATTGTTCGCTGGGTCGAACCCCAGGCATTCAAATGATATTGGGTGTCGAGAAAGCGCTCTGGCGCCAACAGAGCCGAGTCGAGGCTGCAGGGGGTCGAAACGTCTTTACTGTTCAACAGGCTATACAGACGCTCCACTTCAGCTCGACTGCCTTTGATGTCGTTAAATTGTCCTGGCGCGTATTGCATCAATGGAGGAGGAATCAGAACGAAAGTGATTCCTCTCTTTTTGAGTCGCGCTGAAGCTTTCGCCACGCGGTCGATATAATCTTCATTTAAGCGGTGCGGACGAATTGTGACGCGCCGGCGAGGGTCATTTCGTGATGACGCGGCCTGTTTCTCAGGAGCCGATGGAATGTAGATAGACCCAGAGGAATCCAAATGCAGGAAGGAATAATACTCCTGAGGTTTTGGGGCCATGGAATCTCGGGCGGACATCCAGATCGACATTACGTTTTGTCTGGAGCTGAAGGTCTCCTCGCGTGTGCCTCTGGTCAGGCGCTCTGACGTGAGAAAATAAAGTCTTTCCGTATTTGTGCGCCATCCAAGCAGAAAAGCGTCAAAAGGATCTGAGTGATAATTTGCCGTTCGCCAGAGAAGAGCCTGTTCCTGTTCGAAGGTTGTGGCGCTAATCCGATAAAAAGCTTCAAGTTCGAACGCGGCGACGACGAGATCGCCTGGTTTGGCGATCCTCTCAGCGCGATCCAGGTGAAAGTCGACAGAGAAGCCGGCATGCGTTGAAAGATTGATCACCTCTCTTCCTGTCAGCGCGCTGAGCGTTTCGCCATCTACGCCGAACAGGCCGCTTGATCCCGCGACAAAGATCAGGCGTCCATTCTCATCACCTGACGTTTCGGCAGCGATCGTATCTTGAACCTGCATGACTGGAAGTAGCCAGCGTGCAGCTGGCGTTTTTGAACCATCCAGCAAATAGGGAAGCGCCGCGACGAGGCCGATCGTCGACAGCATACCAAGAAGAAGAGCGATCCATCTCATGCTGCAATCATGCTCCTAGAACTGGAAGTACAGGAATTCGGACGGGACGGATGTTTCCATCAGGCGTTTGACCGCCATAGTGCCAACAATCCCGACGAGGAAGAGCGCAAACCAGACCAGTGGCCCGCGCCGCTCCGTGACCGCATCCGTAATCTGATGACTGTTCGGTGCAAAACGTACAATCACGACGAACGCCGCCAGCAGACCCCAGACAAAAAGCGGCACAACCCCGCCCTGTACAAAGCCGAAACCTTGACCGCCCAGCATCGCTGCACTGACCGTGACAGCGTCACCAATGGTTTCCGCGCGGAAGAACACCCAGGTAAAGACGATGAAGACGAACGTCATCATCCACGCAATCGGTGTCCAGATGCCGATGCCTAGTCTCGACCACACACGGTTCAGTGCGAGTGCGGCACCGTGCAATGCGCCCCAAACAACAAATGTCCAGGCTGCGCCGTGCCATAGGCCACCCAGTAGCATGGTCAGGAAGAGGTTGAGATAGGTGCGGGCCTTGCCGCGCCGATTTCCGCCCAGCGGAATGTAGAGATAGTCGCGCAACCAGCGGGACAGGGTCATGTGCCAGCGCTGCCAGAAGTCCTGCAGGCTCTTTGCCTTATAGGGCGAGTTGAAGTTCTGCGGCAGCCGAAAACCGAACAGGAGGCCAAGGCCGATGGCCATATCGCTATAACCAGAGAAATCGAAATAGAGCTGCATGGTATAGGAGAGCGCCGCCAGCCATGCATCTGACATCGTGAGCTCGGACGGGCTCGCGAAGCCGGCACTTGCCCATCGTGCGAAGGTGTCGGCGATCAGCACTTTCTTAGACAGGCCGATCAGGAACATGACCGTTCCGGCGAGAAAGAAGCCAGTTGGGCGAGGTGCTTTCAGCTGTGGGATCAGCTCGTCATGACGAACGATCGGGCCCGCAATCAGTTGCGGAAAAAAGGTTACGAAGGCGGCGTATTCATCGAACCGCACGCGCTTTGTTTCAGTATAGGCTTCATCCACGATGAAGGCGATTTGCTGGAAGGTGAAGAAGCTGATCGCCAATGGAAGAAGCGGCGCTTCAAAGCCGGCAATTGGAAGGTGAAGCACATCGTTCACAAAGAAACCGGAATATTTATAGAAACCGAGAAGCCCCAGATTGGCGGCGACGGCAAGGGCGACTAAGAGGTGCTTGGTCCTTCTGGAGCTCTGTTTTTCGAGCAGCAGATAGGCGCCATAATTGAAGCCAACTGACGCCAGAAGAATAAACAGATAAGTGAGTTTCCATTGCGCATAAAATACAAGGCTCGCAATGACCAGCAGGGGTATGGCGAGTGCCGGCACAAATCGTCTGCAGAGAAAAAAGCCCAATAAGGCTGCTGGCAGAAACCAGAAGAGAAATGCTTCAGAATTGAACAGCATACAGCCCGAACCCCAATACTATCGGCGATTATGAAGGCCTCTGAAAGTGAGGTCTATAGCCAACGCCATGTCGTTAAACGGCTG
>PABS01000052.1 GCA_002699325.1 Ponticaulis sp.
AAAAAAAAAAAAAAAAAAAAAAAAAAAAAAAAAAAAACCTTGATCATCGGCGATGGCTGCCACCGCGTCGAGATCGGTGATGTATCCGCCGGGATTGGCGATGCTCTCACAGAAGACGGCGCGGGTATCATCGTCAATTGCGGCTTTCACGGCATCGAGGTCGTCAAAGTCGATAAAGGTACAGGACCAGCCGAAGCGTTTGATCGTGTGAGTGAACTGAGTGTAGGTCCCACCATAGAGCCGGGTTGAGGCGACGATGTTCTTGCCAGGACCCATCAGCGGGAAGAGCGCCATGAGCTGAGCCGCATGGCCGGATGAACAACACACCGCGCCTGCGCCACCTTCCAACGCTGCGATACGGTCCTGCAGTGCGCCGACTGTTGGATTGGTCAGGCGGGAATAGATGTAGCCAACTTCGGCCAGGTTGAAGAGGGCGGCGGCATGGTCTGCATCACGGAAGACATAGGCTGTAGTCTGATAGATTGGCACCTGACGGGCGCCGGTCGCAGGGTCTGGCTGGGCGCCTGCGTGAATGGCGAGTGTTTGGAAATCCTGTGGTGCGTCTGACATGGCGTATCCTCCTCCTGTGACGTTTTAAGGAGTGTGTGTCTCAGAATTGCAGGTGGCTCAAGCACAGACTGATCCGTTCGAGGCGGTTCAGGCGTCCTGGTGGCGTGGCGAGGGGCGATCAGACTTGCAGATATGAAATTGCTGAAGCTAAATTGTTTCGGGTTTGGGAGGACGCAGGATGACACTTAAAGTAATTGGCGCGGGCTTTGGCCGGACAGGCACGGCCTCGCTGAAAATGGCGCTGGAGAAACTACTCGGCGGACCATGCTACCATATGAGCGAAGTTCTGGGTAAGCCGGGTCAGGTTGACCTCTGGCTTGACGTGGTAAATGGAAATCCTGACTGGCAAGCTATTTTCGGAGACTATGTGGCGACCGTGGACTTTCCCGCCTGCACATATTGGAAAGAGCTCGCCTCAGAATATCCGGACGCCAAAATTATCCTCTCCGTCCGCGATGCAGACCGGTGGTTCGCCTCCACTCAGAACACCATTTTTAGCAAGAAAATGCAGGGCTATCAGAACGGCACCAAATGGGGCGCCATGGCGAAAGCGACGATTGATGATCATGTCGGTGGCGATCTCAATGACCGGGAGACAGTCGTCGCAGCCTATGAAGCACATAATGCTGCCGTGAAAGCGTCATTTGGCCCAGATCGCTTGTTGGTGTTTGAGCCGAGCCAGGGCTGGGGGCCCCTATGCGACTTCCTCGGTGTTCCGGTGCCTGATGAGCCGTATCCGAACATCAATTCAAGCGCCGAGTTTGAATCCGTCTGGGAGTTGTTTGAAAGCCCCATCAGCGCCGCTGTGAGAAACGGAGATGGCATTCAACAGGGGCCGTCGCACGAGGAAATGTTCACCAAACGGGACTAGCGCAGAAATTTGCAAGATCATGCCCTTGCTTCGGGGCGGTCTCTTCGTGTTAGGGCGGAACCAGTTAGTTTCCTGATAGTTTGATTTAGACCGACCCTGAAAGGGGATCCCGCTTATGCGCCTATCAATCAACGCAGAACTCGACTATTTCTTCGCCCAGCCGGCCGATGTGCTTCTGGCTGTCGAAGCCATTCCCATGGATGACCAGCGCCTGATCAGAGACAAGCTCACCGTTCGCGGCGACAGCTCGCCCCTGAGAAGCTTTGAGGCGCACGGCACGCCCGGACGCCGCCAGTGGACGGAGTCTCGCGGCGAAACCCGCATTCTCTATGAAGCGCAGGTCGAGGTCGAACGTGAACCTCTGAATATTGCCGGACTGACTGTTCCGCCACGGCGCGCTTTGCCGCCGGATGTCATCAATTATCTGTTCCCGAGCCGATACTGTGAATCAGACCGTCTCGAGACTTATGTGGCCAAAAAGTTCGGATCAAAATACGGCGGTGATCAGGTCCTGATGATGGCAGACTGGATTCATGAAAGCTTCGATTATGTGCCTGGGTCGTCAGACGCCACAACCACGGCCACCGACAGTTTTCTGAAACGTCAGGGGGTCTGCCGCGACTATTCCCACGTGCTGATTTCATTCGCGCGTGCAGCAGGCATTCCGGCGCGCATGGTTTCGGTCTATGCGCCCGATATGGAGTGGCCAGACTTTCACGCCGTTGTCGAAGTCTGGCTCGGTGGAAGCTGGCACCTGATTGACCCATCCAGGTTAGCGACAGAGGAATCTCTTGTTCGGATCGCGTTTGGACGCGATGCCACCGATATCAGCTTCATGACGATTTTTGGTTATGCCGAACTCCGCCGGCAGTCCGTGGATGTCTCTACGGCGACAGCTGAAGAGAAAGTGACAGCAGGTTGATCAACCTGATCGGCGGTGCCGGTCCGGTCTATCGGGAACCGCGCACCGTTCATTTCGCTCAGTCTCTTAAACCCAAATCTAGTCGATCACCGTTTTGTAGATCGGCTGGATATCGACCGGGATGTCTGACATTGAGGCGATCACGGCTTTTGCCGTCTCATCGATATTTCCATATTCATCCAGGAAGGCTTTGGCGGCAGTGTAATTGCCATCTCCCTGCAGGATGACAAAATCTGCTGTCAGCTCAGTAATGCCTCTTTCCAGACGATCAAAGTTCACGCGGTAACGCTGCGCCTCTTCATCAAACCGGAAACCGCCCGCCTCTTTAAGAAAGCTGTACTGGACGGCCGCACCCTTGCCATGAGCTTCATTCGTGCCGAAGCGCATGGAGCGGAACAGGCCGGTAAAATAGGTCGCCAGAAAGTCTTCTTTCTCGGCGGCTGGCAGTTCGCCCAGCTCCATCATGTAGAGAATGTTATAGGCCCCCATCACGTCGGCCTTGCCTTCTTCCATGGCGGAATAGATTTCCTGAAGCTGTGCACTGACGGTTGTCTCCTCACCATCCACGGTGATCGTGCCAGGTCCGAGACTGTGTGAGAGCTCATGGAACAGGGTGAACATGCCCATGTATTTTTCCATGAGAAGGTCGGCCTGATCTTCGACAAGTACGTGCTCTGCCATTGGCTCGAGGATTTTCTCGAACTTTGCGGCCATCACGTTGTTCAGAAGGACCTTTTTCGCACCCTTTGCCTCGCGCACGCGCTCGTCATTCGGCAAGTTGAAGGCAATGGTCTGAACACCGGGTACGTTGTCGCCGCCGCCATGGACCTGATTGACCACGGCGATGGGCGATTCAAAACCGCGTTTGAAGTTCTTATAGCTGTCATCGACAGGGAGGTTTTCTTCCATGTCGCGAAGCATGCCTTTGTATTTATCGAGGGCAGCGCTTTCCTCAGGATCCTTCACGGTCACGAAGACTTCAAATGCGGTTTTCAGGCCGAAAAGGCCATCCGTGTAGACCTCGTAGGGGCCAATGGCGACTTCGATCGGGCCATCNAGGTCCATCCAGGCCATTTCTGACTCATAATAATCGTCCGANAGAAATGCATCGGCGCGCAAATTCAGGAATGTCTTCAGACTCTCGTTTGATGTCGTTTCAGCAGCTTCCCTCAGCAGCTTGGCTGCAGGCTCCAGCCATTCCGCATAGGCTTCGGAATAGGGTATCGCGGTCAGGCCGCCATCATCGGTGCGTCGGATNACAGTATACCAGCTCTGGAAGGCCTCTTCGTCCTCAGGATGCTCTGCAATCCAGGTTTCGAATTCCTTGCGGGACATATCTTCCGGGTAGAATCCAGCACCTTCCGGGCGCTTTTCCGGCCCGTAGAAGGGCATGTCATCATGGAGCGGGTTCCATGGGCCGTAATAAAGGTCATAGAGCTCCGTCACGAGCGGATGCAGGTCGTTGTCTTTTCCGACAGCAGCTCGCCATCTCGGATTGTTCACGGAGACCTGCCTGAAATAAATTTCGTTCATCAGGAGCGCTGCTTCGTTCAACAGATTGACGACCTGGACTTCTTCATCCGTCAGGAAGGAGGTGTCTGGATCCATGTCGACAACCGCGATCTGATCGCGCATGGCCGAAAGCGTATCGAGGTCGGCCACCTCTACCTTCGGCGCTTCAGGCTCTTTCGTTGCGCTGTCGGTTGATTCGATCTTGGTCTCGGTTGTTTCTGGTTCAGAGCCGCCGCACGCGCCAAGCAGGAAAGCGGCGCTGGTTGTCGCAAAGAGCAAAGTTTTTAGGGACATGGGAACTCCGGAGGTATGTCGAACCTTAATTGCCGTGCAAAGTGCAACATCTTTGCGGAGAAGACCAGCGGTCAGACTGCGAAGTTACAGCCTGAATTTCATAGAGGCCGGATGGCGGGGGGGAGAANATTATGAATAGCTATATCCAACTGCTCAGCGTGAGCCTCGTACTTTTGGTTTTCGGCTTTTCGAGCGGGCCTCAAGCCCTCGCACAGGCTGGGGAAGAAGCCTCAGGCGTGATCTCGCGCAGTGCGGATTCTTCTGCTGATGACGCCATAGCAGAACGCCTCAATGAGATTTTTTCANAAATCGATGACCTGCAGGGCGTTACAGTCAGCGTGACGTCCGGCGTGGTTGAACTCTCTGGCGAGACCATGACGAATGAAGCATCAGAACGGGCGGTGCGCCTGGCCAATCGCGTTGAAGGTGTGGTCGCGGTGGAAAACCAGATTCTGCGCGATGTTTCCGTGTCTACCCGCGTGACGCCGACATTCGGCGCCCTCGAAGCAAAGCTGCAGTCCTTTGTGCGTGGTTTGCCGCTATTGGCGCTGGCGCTCGGCGTGTTTCTCCTGATCCTTCTGGTTGGCTGGTTCGTTTCGCGGCGCGATCGGCTCTGGCAGGCCATGACGCCCAACCGGTTTGTTGCGGACCTCGTCTCCACGGGCATTTTCGCGGCCTTTTTNATCATTGCTGTGGTGACGGCGCTGACCCTGCTCGATGCAACAGCGCTTCTGGGAACTTTGTTGGGGGCGGCCGGCGTGTTCGGCCTTGCCATTGGTTTTGCCGTCAAGGACACGATTGAGAACTATATTGCNTCGATCATGCTGTCTGTGCGTCAGCCCTTCAGACCAAATGACCACGTGNTGATTGATGGGAATGAGGGGCGCGTGATCAGGCTGACNTCGCGGGCCACNGTATTGATGACCCTTCAGGGCAATCATCTTCGCATTCCAAACTCNGCNGTCTTCAAGGCGAATATCCTGAACTACACGCGCAATCCGGAACGCCGATTTGATTTCGGGCTGGGTATCGATCCGGAGCAGGAGGGCCTTGTCGCCATCGAAATCGGGCGGGATACTCTGGCTGAGCTTGAGTTTGTGCTCAAAGACCCGCCGCCAGCAGGCATTATTGACGAGCTGGGCGAGTCCACAACCAATCTCATCTTCAATGGCTGGATCGACCAGACCAAGACCGATTTTGTGAAAGCTCGATCTGTGGCCATTGCCACGGTGAAGAATGCGCTTGAAGCGGCCGACTTCAGCCTGCCTGACCCAAGCTATCGGATTTCGGTCAAAGGCGGTGGCCTTCTGACAACGCAGCAGATGGATGTCGAGGAAGTGAGCTCTCCTAAGACAGACGACCAGTCAAAGCCTGCGCCATCGCCCGCCTCGACATCGCAGGAAAGCGTTGCGCCCGACACGTCGCTGGAAAGACGTGTGGAAGAGGAGCGGCAGGAAGAGCCCAATGCCGACCTCCTTTCTTACGAAGGCAAAACCGAATAACTTCGCCGGGTGAAAGCCGAGGGCCTCTGCCCAGGCCGATAGGTGAACCGTTCTCATGACACATGCAGCGCCGGGCAAAACTGCGGATAATGGGCAAGGGACACACACGAGCCTGAAGCGCGTCTTGCTTGCCTTGCGGGATGTCAGTCCCATGATCGCTGGGCCGCTTCTGTTTGCCGGGGGTGGTTTTCATCTGCTTTCAGCTGCCCTGCCGCAACTGACTGGCCGGTTGAAATCCCTTTCTGACTGGCTGCCGCTCGGCGTGATCGAATTTTCCCACCTTGCGGGGTCGATCGTCGGCACGTTGATGATGTTTGTTGCCTTTGGTGTGTTCAGGCGTCTTCAGGGCGCTCGCATACTGGGTATAGCCTTGTGTGCGTCAGGGTCTGTGTTCACCTGGCTTCATGGGGCGAGCTATCTGGAAGCGATTTATCTGGCAGGGCTCTGCCTGCTGCTAGCATTATCGGGGCCAGCCTATTGGCGACAGACCGGGGTATCGAACATGACGCCCGCTCCGGTCTGGCTCTTGGTGTTCGTCATCGTGATCTGTCTGGTCGGCTGGGTTGGCTTGATCCGATATCAGTCCGTCCCCTATTCCGATGAGCTCTGGTGGCGCTTCGTGCTCGATGGGGATGTGTCGCGCTATCTGAGAGCTGCCGCAGCTGTGCTTGCGACGTGCGCGCTGATCATCATCTGGGTTTTGTTTCAACCCAAGCAGCCTCTCCATTTTTCGACGCCAGAAGCATCAGAACTGGCAAATTGGCTGGATGCGGCTGAGGAGGCGCGACCGGTCACGCGGTTTGCGCTGACAGGCGACAAATTTGAGTTCGTCAACGAAGATGGCAGCGCACGGCTCTTCTTTGCCGTTCGGGGTAATGCCTGGATTTCCATGGGCGGACCGGCAGGGGACCCTGACAAGTTCTCAGATCTGGTCTGGAAGTTTCGCATGGAGGCTGATCGCCACAATGCATGGACCGCGCTGTACTCGATTGAGGAGTCCGAGCTTTCACCCGTGCTTGATTGCGGCCTGACAGTCAGGAAAATCGGAGAGTCAGCAATTCTGCCGCTCCCTGACTTCAGCCTTGCAGGCGGATCGAAGTCGTCACTGCGCCAGATTATGCGCAAGGGAGAGAAAGAAGGTCTCACGCTCGAAGTGCAAGAAGCGGGGCAACCGATATCAGACGAACTGGCTTCTGAATTGCGGCGCGTGTCAGACGCTTGGCTCTCAGCGCATGGCGGGCATGAGAAGTCGTTTTCGCTCGGCCAGTTTGACCCCGATTTCTTGTCACTGGGTATGCTCGCAATCATTCGGCAAAATGGTCGCGCCGTTGCTTTCGTCAGCCTGCTGGTCGATCCGAAAGAACGTCGCATGCTGGTCGATCTGATGCGCTATCACGAGGCACCGCCCCAGACGATGGAGTGGAGTTTCCTCAACATTGCGCTCTGGGGGCAGGAAAACGGATGGGCTGAGCTCGATCTAGGAATGGCCCCATTGTCAGGTCTCTCATCTAGGCGGTTCTCGCCGATGACCAGCCGTCTGGGCGCCATGGCGTTTGATCATGGAGAAGCGGTTTACGGGTTTGAAGGCCTGCGCCAGTTCAAGTCCAAATTCCGGCCCGTCTGGCGCCCGCTTTATCTTGCATCGCCCGCAGGGCCGCGCGCTGTTTTCGCCTTGCTGACCGTCGCGCTTTTGACAGCCGGCGGGTGGCGTAACCTGCTCTCTGGCGGCGGAAAATAAAAGGATTGACCAAGCTCAAGCTTGCATTTATCGTTTATCGATGATTTTTGNGCAAGATCTTCGTCCCGGCGATATCGTATCTGTGCGGTTTGCCGGTGTTCTTCGGCACTATGGGGTCGTGACCTTTGGGGGACGCATTGTTTCCAATAGTCGGAAAAATGGCGGCGTCGTTTCGCAGACCTATGAACAGTTCGCACAGGGCAGGGTGGTAGAGCGCCACGGCCAACAGCGACACGGCGATGACTATATCGCTCACCATCGCGCGCACAGACGGCTTGGTCACGACTATGATCTGACCGGCTCCAATTGCGTTCACTTTGCAAGAAGCTCGACGCGGCGCTCGCCCACCGCCACCCAATATGCCCGCGGCGCGCTGATGGCTTTCGGCGATATGTTCGGTTCCAGAAGGCGTTGAACAAATCCCGGCGTCATCCGTTTTGTCTTCAGAGAAACGCAAGGAGAAACAGATGACGACGATTGAAACCGGACCCCGCGTAGAAGACCTCGGTGTGTCAGATCACACCCTTGCGTCAATTGTTCTTCAGGCCAAGCGTTTTGACGCCATCGTCCCGGAGAGCGATCCGAATGATGCCTCAAATGAATCGGATGACCGCGAAGTGGATGTGCTTGAAGATCAGGCGGACAATCCGGCNCGCTATGAGCTGACAGCAGCGATCAATGGCCTCGAACCCACAGAACGCGAAGCGCTCATCGCTCTGACATGGCTTGGCCGTGGCGATTACGAGCCAGAACAGTGGGAAGAGGCGAAATCTGTGGCCGCTGAGCGGAATAATGGCTCTGCAGCCCGTTACCTGACTGGAATTCCGCTTTTGGGTAATTATCTGGAGGCTGGGGCTGCTGCACTCGGTATCAATATTACCGATGCAGAGACTGAGATTCTTACTCATGATCAGAACCCTGATCCAACGCGCTCTACACAATAGCTGAGCGTGCGAACCTGCTGGCCTCACGGCTTCGGAACGCACTCCGCTCGCATGTGTTCGATAATGTAGAGCGATAACAAAACCGGAGGCCAGTATGACACTGACAACAACTCACTTTGGCGTAGAAATCCCGAGCCTCGGTTTCGGTACATGGCAACTGAAAGCCGACGAAGCCCACCATTGCGTTCTTGAAGCACTGAATTCGGGGTATCGTCATATCGATACCGCGCAGGCCTATCAGAATGAGGAATATGTGGGTCGAGGTTTGCGAGACGCAGGACTGCCGCGCGATGATTATTTTCTCACCACCAAAATCTGGATGAGCGAATTCCGCGATGGTGATCTTCAGCGGTCTGCCAAATCGAGCCTGAAGCGGCTGGATGTCGATCATCTGGACCTGCTTTTGNTGCATTGGCCCGATCCGCAGATTCCAATGTCAGAGACCATCGGTGCACTGAACCAGGCGCGCGAAGAAGGCCTGACCAAACACATGGGCGTTTCAAACTTTAACACCGCTCAGCTTGATGAAGCCATTAAACTGTCTGAGGCACCGATCCTGGTAAACCAGGTCGAGTATCACCCCTTTATCGATCAGACCCCCATGCTTGAAGCGTGCAAGTCTCATGGCTCAGCTCTGACGGCTTACTGTCCCCTGGCGCAGGGCAAGGTGTTTGATGATCCTGTGATCAAGGAGATCGCGAAAAAGCACGGCAAGACGGAAGCTCAGGTCACGCTGAGATGGTTTGTGCAACAGGAAGGCGTTATCGCCATCCCACGCTCGTCAAACACAGCTCACATCAAGAGCAATAATGACATTCACGACTTTAATCTGGATTTCGACGACATGTCGGCGATCCACGAACTGCGTCGCCAGCACGAACGCCTCATCAATCCGGGCTGGGCTCCGCAATGGGATGAGCCCGCCCTCGTCTGATTGAAAACTACTGAAGCGCAGTAAAGGTGTCGCACTGGTTTGGATCCCCGGTGCGATAACCGCGCAACAACCATTCCTTGCGCTGTTCTGAAGATCCATGGGTGAAGTTCTCAGGCGTCACCTGACGACCTGACCGGCGCTGAAGCGTGTCATCACCAATCGCGTTTGCGGTTTGCAGCCCCGCTTCAATATCGCCTGACTCCATAGCCACTGCACCATTGGAAACCCGTGACGCGTTTGCAGCCCAGACACCAGCATAACAATCCGCCTGAAGCTCCAGCATGACAAGATAGCGATTGGCTTCTTCCTGAGAGCTGGCTTGCTGTTGCCGCTGGCGGACCTGTTGAGAAGCACCCGTCAACGTTTGAATATGATGTCCCCATTCATGGGAAATCACGTAAGCCTTGGCGAAATCTGCGCCCGATGCACCAAGCTTGGTGCGCATTTCTTCCCAGAAGGAAAGGTCAAGATACACCGTCTGATCTGCCGGGCAGTAGAAGGGGCCCATGGCTGCCTGGCCATAGCCACAGCCCGTGCTTGTGCCCTGTGTGTAGAGGACCGTATTGGGCGGCTGATAATCACTGAGGAAACTCGACCATACATCATTGGCATTCGTGCCCACGACATCGACGAACCTTCCCGCATCATCTTCGGGCGTTCCCATTTCACCGGCTTCCTGTGTGCCAGCACCGCCAAACTGGCTGGCGACTTTCATGGTGGTGCCCGGGTCAACACCAAAGACGAAATAGCCGATCAGGGCGAGCGCAATAACGCCCAGTCCACCGCCAGCTGCCACGCCGCCCTTCATACCTCTGCGGTCTTCAATACCGCCGCTTGTTCGTCCACCCTTCCAGCGCATGCTGAGCTCCCTTCCTGATCGCTATCTGTTTAGCGCAAATCTGAACGCCCGTGCCAGAAGAACGTTCGCAATTTTATGATGGATGGGCCAGCGCTCTGACCATCTTCGGTTCAAACGCCTCAGCGAGGCTGGTAGAAGAGACCATGATCAACACGCTCGCGCTTCAGACCACCGGCCCCGGACTTTATGAATTCACCAGGGACGTTGCGCGTTCTATCCCGGATGAGGTAAGCGGCATGCTCACCCTGTTTTGCCGTCATACCTCGGCATCGCTAACCATTCAGGAAAACGCTGATCCGGACGTTATTCGAGATCTGAATGCGTTTTTCACGCGGCTGGTTCCGCGGGCGGACGAGCCAAGCATGAGTTATCTTCGTCACAGAACCGAGGGCCCGGACGATATGCCAGCGCACATCAAGTCAGCCCTGACGCAGGTCAATCTTTCCATTCCGGTGCAGAATGGCCGGATGATGCTTGGCACCTGGCAGGGGATTTATCTGTTCGAGCATCGCGACGCCCCACATCGCCGCGAGGTCGTCGCGCATTTCAGGCCTGACTGAAAGGCCCGATCCTGGTCTCAGACGATACTGTCGATCACGCCGCCATCGACTCGCATGGCCGCGCCAGTTGTTGCTGAGGCGGCGGGAGAAGACAGGTAAACCGCAAGATTTGCCACTTCTTCAACTGTTGCAGGTCGTTGGATGATGGAGGAAGGGCGGTTCTCCTGAACGAAGTTGCGTCCGAGCTCTTCCATNGATTTCCCGGTTTTTTCGATTTCATCCTCGAACATGGCTTCGAACCCTTCTGAGCGGGTGGGGCCTGGCAGGACNGAATTCACTGTGACGCCTGTATCCGCCAGACGCTTGGCGAGACCCCGTGCNAGAGAGACGTCGGCCGTTTTCGTCACGCCNTAATGGATCATTTCAGCTGGAATATTATAGGCCGACTCCGAGCCCAGGAATATGACACGCCCCCAGCCGCGATCGACCATGCCGGGCGTGAGCGCACGAGACAGGCGCACGCCGGACATGACATTCAGCTGCCAGTGACGGTCCCATGTTTCATCATCAGCGTCGTAGAAATCCTCGGGCTGAAAAATGCCAGCATTATTGATCAGAATGTCCACATCTCCAGCTCTTTCTGCAACGGATTTGCATCCCTCCGAGGTCGCGAGGTCACCTGCCAGNCCGTCTGCTTCGACGCCACTAACCTGAGATTTGAGCCGCTCGACTGCCTTCGCGGTTTTCTCTTCTTTCCGTCCGTTCAGAAGAAGGCGCGCGCCGTGCTCTGCCAGACCTTTGGCGATGGCAAAACCAATGCCTTCGGTNGAGCCGGTGACGAGGGCGGTTTTTCCTGTGAGATCGAGGTTCATGAGTGTCTCCTGTCGTCTGATGGAACAGGTTTCACTTATGTCGGCGTTNGCNCGTTTTAAGCCCGCAGGGCTTATCCGTCTCTTTAGTGAGACCGAAGGAACGCTTTCGATGTGGGTTTANGCCCGGTCTTCGAGCAAGGCGATAACCTCTTCCATCAGGGCACCGATTTCTGAGTGGACAACCAGGTCTGCCAGATCGTCATGCTCCGTCGGCTCGCGATTGATAATCACGTATTTTGCGCCATTCTGCTTTGCGTAGAGCGGAATAGACGCGGCCGGATAAACAACGAGAGATGAACCCAGAACAATGCAGAGGTCACAGTTGATGGCCTCGGCTTCGGCATACATCATCTCTTTTTCGGGCATGGCCTGACCGAAAGAGATGGTGGCGGATTTCAACAANCCCTCGCAAAATACGCAGGTCAGATCCTCACCNGCCTCATAGCGCGGNTNNAGGTCCTCATATTCATAGCGTTTGCCGCAGTTCAGGCATTTGGCGTAACTGGCATTGCCGTGAATCTCGATGACGCGCTCATCTTCAATGCCAGCNTGCTGGTGGAGATTATCGACATTCTGGGTGATCACCGTCTGGACCTTACCCATCTCAACAAGTCTGGCGATGGCGATATGGCCTGAGTTTGGGCTCGCGCCGGTCCAGCCCGCCGTCCGATTGTAGACACGGTCCCAGGCTTCCTTGCGCTTTTCTCTTGAGGCGACAAAGTCTTGAAAATAGATGGGACTCATCTTGCTCCACACGCCGCCCGGGCTGCGGAAATCAGGAATGCCGCTCTCCGTAGAGATGCCGGCACCAGTAAAGATCAGAACGCGATCAGCGTCCTTGATCATTTGCGCAATTTTGGCCGCATCAGACATGGGGCCAGCTTAACGGCGTGGCCTTGATTTGTCTTCTTTTTTGCGGACTGGATCGAGCACTTCCATATCGGGACGGGACTGGGTCAGCTGGTTCTGCTTTTCCTGCCAACGCTTGCGCCGTCCGAGCTGGTAAAAGAACCAGCCAGCGATAAGGAGGGGGAGGGCAATGATCAGCAGCATGAGATCGAGGTAGTCGAGCGTTGCCGACCGCGCAAGATATTCGTCGCATCAAGCGCAGCGGGTTGATGTCGGGAGCCTATAAGAAAGCAAATCTGCACATCAGACTTTCAGAAGCTGTTCACAAATCTCTTCGAGCCATTTCCGATCNGTTTCGTCAAACGCGCTGTAGTCGGTTGAGTCGACATCCAGAACAGCCACCAGTTTNCCATCGGCGTCNCGGACCGGAACGACGATTTCAGAGTTCGAGCGGCTATCGCANGCGATATGGCCCGGGAANGCNTGNACGTCTGGAACGAGCTGNGTTTCNCCNGTNNNNGCGCAGGCNCCNCAGACGCCTCTTGCCNAAAGGNATACGCAGACAGCCCAGCGTTCCCATATANGGNCCNACNACGAGNTCNTCCGGNTTGAGNGGGTCNACNACNTANAAGCCNGTCCAGAANAAGCGCGGGCGAAANGCNTCCGACAGCAGACAGGCTGTCGTGGCTAGGCGCGCTGGCAAATAGGTTTCACCAGCAACNACGGAAAGGATCTCGTCCTTTACAACAGCATAGGTTTCGTCGGTTGTTGCAGAGCTCATTCGGGCAGCTTTCATTCTGAATGTCCGCATGTGCCGTCATGAACCGAAGACTTCAAGCCCTCTCTTCCGCGCAGCAGGCGATTTATGCTGAACAAAGTGTTCACGACAACCGCGCCAATTCCGAAGTGGGGAAGGCGGCTCGGTTAAGGTTTATAGGGTAGGCTGAATGTGTTGTGAGCGTCCGGCCTGGCATGCTCATGATCGGGCAGGACCCCTTACAAGAGGACCACCATGACGAGACGACCAGATCCGAAACGATTTATGGCGGTCAGCGTGATTGGCTTAGTGTCAGTCTGCTGGCCGGCCCAGGCCGCCAATTCCAACTTTATCGCCGAACTCGAGGCAAAATCGCCTACAAGTGACTTGTTTCAGAGCGAGTTTCCACGTCGGGTCAGCACGCAAGATGACGCGTTCGTCTCTACCGCTGTTGTNCCATTCTCTGCGCCATCTGCGTCCCCGCGAGCTGCTGTNTTGCCGCCTCCGACCGCTCTGCCAAAAGCTGCTGCGGTAAGCCCCCTGGAGGATGATGGGTTCAGAACTACTCCAGCCTCACAATCTGGCGCGCTTTCAGTACCTGCCGAACCTTTCACCGTGCAGGCGGGCGCTTTCCAATCGATTTCAAACGCAAAACGCCTGGCCGACCAGCTCTCTCGTTTTGGACATGCCCGCACCGTCAAGACCGAGCGGGACGGTGCCACGCTCTATCGNGTGCTGGTGGGCGCCTGGCCGGAAGCTGAGCAGGCTCAGCCTATGCTCGACCTAATCCGCGATCGCGGCTTTGAAGGCTTTGTGACGCGGGATAGCTAAATCCAATTACAGACCTGAACTGAAAAAGCCCGGATCGCTCCGGGCTTTCGTCGTGGGTTTGAAAGCCAGATCAGCTTTCTGAGTTGTCTTCCTCCTCGTCACCAAGCAGGTCAGCGAGAGGCAGGTCTACCTCGGGTGGTTCGCCACCATCTCCCTGCAGGTAAAGATCAAACCAGCGGTACATGCGGTGCGCATAGTCAAACTGCGCTGCGGCATTGCGATTTCCGTGGCCCTCGCCGGGATAGTAGATCAGGCGCACCGGGGCTTCTGANCGCAGCTTGAGNGAGCGATACATTTCAAGCGACTGGCTCGGATGNACGCGTGTATCCTCTTCGCCATGCAGGATCAGCGTTGGTGTTTTTGACTTTCCGGCATGGAAGACGGGACTGCGCTCCAGNAAGTTCATCCAGTCCTCCCACGGATAGGCGCGTGAGTGCACAAGATAGGCCTCATTCGGAATGTCTGTCGTGTTGAACTTGGAGATCTGGTTCGACACGCCGACAAAGGCTACAGATGCGGCGAATGTTTCAGACAGGGCTGTTGCGCCC
Organism: Ponticaulis sp.; assembly: GCA_002699325.1. Classification (GTDB taxonomy): domain Bacteria; phylum Pseudomonadota; class Alphaproteobacteria; order Caulobacterales; family Hyphomonadaceae; genus Ponticaulis. Next base: position 14,504 of record PABS01000052.1, read on the forward strand.
CACATAGACGCATATCCGCCATAGGAGCCGCCGGTAATGCCGGCGCGATCAGCGTTGATGAGACCATCCTCTGCCAGCGCTTCAACGGCATCTTTCAGATCGTCGAACTCGCGGCCCGCATAGTCATTCTGGTGACGTCGGGCATAGGCCTGTCCGCGCGCTGTCGAACCGCGATAGTTCGGATAGAAAACAGCGTATCCTTTACCAGCTCCGATATGTCCGGGATCGCTATAGCTGGTCAGCCAGCCATCACTGTCGTGAGATTCCGGTCCACCNTGCACGGTGAGAATGAGCGGCCAACCGCCNTCTGGNGCNTCACCTTGCGGGGTGATCANAACGCCGTCTACGCGCACACCATCAGACGCGGTGAAGGNGTAGGTGCGCTGGTTGCCGAGCTGGCGGTCNGACAGCCAGGCATTGTGATCGTGAGCCCGGCTCAATTCACTGTTCAGATCTGTCAGAGTAAAGAGTTCACGCGGGTGATCAGGGGCATCAGCGACAACCGCCATGTGACCAGATTCAGAATGGCGGTCCAGACTGCGCAGCACCCTGTCGTTATACGCCGAACGGCTAAGCTCTTCGCCATCAACGCCATAGGTGAGCAGCGCGCTTTCGGTGCTAATGTGAGCCAAGGCGAGGACGCTCGAATTATCGAGCCAGACCATATCCTGGATCAACTGTTCAGCATCATCGTCGACAAGAGTGAAGGCGCCAGACTGAACGTCGGCAAACGCGAGTGTACCTGCGGCCGGATCGTTCTCGTCGATCCCCACCACCATTGCCAGCTGAGACCCATCTGGCGAGAACGCCACGCCACCGGTCTTACCGGCAGTCTCAATCGTTGAAATGACGTTTTCGCTGGAGGCATCAACGACATTCCAGCGCTGTTTCATATAAAGGTCATCGATCAGCGGTGTTGGCGAAAGCGCAACGGCCAGCAGACTGCCATCCTCTGAGATTTCGATATCGCTGACATGACCATCCAGCTCTACCATNCTGGCTTCACCAGCTTCATTTCCGTCAAAATTCACGCGCCAGAGATGAGAATGGATCAGGTCTTCTTCATAGGCATAGGCTTTGAAACCTTTATCTTCATAATCGTCTTCGGGTTGGTCTTCGCGCGCCACGAAATAGAGCGTATCGCCCTCCGGGCCCCAGACATAATCGCTTATGCTCTCATCATGCGCGAAGAGGTGTTGAGCTTCGCCACCATCCGGATCAATCTCGTAGATGACGGTGGAATCATCGCCATCCCGACGCGCGCGAAACGTGATTGTCTCTTCGGCCGGGCGCCAGCTCACGTCACTGACNGACGTATCACCGGTAATNAAGGGGCGTGCTTCTCCGCCNANATCATAGACCCAGAGGTGATTNTTGGCGGNCCCATCCTTTTCNCCCGNNGTNATNTCTTGNGCNTGNCGAANGGTGTAGGCAATNGCACTTCCGTCCGGACTGATCGCTGCGCTTCCAACCGATTGAACCTTAAAAAGGTCATCAATCGTCATNGCAGTCTGTGCGGTGGCTGGTGCNGTGAAAAGCGCTGCGCCGAGAGCGGCGCGCAATAAAACACTCACAATGTNTCTCCCTGATTATGACGTCTCAGGNAAAGGTATTCGTTNGCAGGCCAAAAAAAAAGGGCGTCGCNNGGACGCCCTTCTNTNNGAAATTGGNCNCGNGACAGCTTACATGCCGCANGTGGTGTTCAGGAAACGCTCCATTTCCTTNAGCACTTTCTCTTTGTGCTCTGGCAGCCATTTTGCGGACTGGTGTCCCATTTGCTTCAGCTCGATGAACTCGCTTCCAGGCATGCGTGACTTGATTGCATTGTAGAAATCACGGCTGTGGAAGATTGGAACACGGACGTCATAATCACCATGATAGATCAGGATCGGGATATTGATCTTGTCAGTGTTCTGCATTGGGTCCATGCCATCAACCGTGTTGCCCTGCACGATGCGCTGAATGCGGTTTGACCCCCATTCATTGCCNAGCTTTGCCAGGTTGGACACGCCAGCGCCGGCAATTGCACACTGGTACGGGCTGTTCGGGCGAACCGAGGCTGCGAAGGCTGCGAAACCGCCATAGGAATAGCCATGGATGGCGATCTTATCGGCTGGTGTATAGTTGTTTTCTACGAGCCATGCCGCGCCGTCATCCTTGTCGTCCTGCATTTTCTGGCCCCACTCAGCATCGCCGGCCAGCCAGAGCTCACGTCCCCAGCCATCGGAGCCACGATACTGAGGTTGCAGCACAACATATCCGCGGCTTGCGAAATACTGCGTCCAGCCTGTCGTGTCGAAATAACCATAGTCACGCGCCCATGGGCCGCCGTGTGGCAGGATGATTGCGCCGCGAGCCGGCGTACCTTTTTGATAGTTCGGAGGTGTCGTCAACAGACCTGGAATCTGCATGCCGTCACGCGCTTCGTAGTAAACGAGCTCTGTCTTGCCGAGGGCTTCGGTGTCGATCCATGGACGTGAAGAGCCGATTGCAACGACCCGCTTCTTGTCGACCAGCAGGAAGTAGGCTGGTGGCATGTCAGAGGCTTCAACAGAGAACAGAACGCGGTTGCGGTCGTCTGTATAGTCGATCAGGTCGACAATCTTGCCCGGATAAGCGGATTCCAGACCTTTCTGAATGGAATCCATTTCCGGATCGATCCAGTATGTCTTCTGAACGTCTGCGTTGTAAGTAAAGCCGATAGGTTGACCGAAGTCTGCCGCGCGCTGGGAGAAGACCAGTCCACCAATATTGAATTCAGGGTGAGCCAGAACAGGATCAGCTGACCATTCATTTGTTACGACGTCATAATAGTAGATCGCGACTTTGTCAGAGAAACGGTCTGTCGCGACGAAGTAGCGATTGGTTCCAGCCTCTTTCCCTTGAACAGCCTGAGTATAGCGATCAGCGATGTCTACCGTAAGGGCAGGCTCTTCTGTAATCGTATCAGTCGTCGGATCATAGAGTTTGGTAAATTGCTTCCACGCGCCGTCAACATAGTCGAGGCGAACACGTGCACGAATTTCGCCGTCTTCGTCACCGATGATGAAAGATTCTTCGTCATCACCTTTGAACATGAACTGTTCGTCGCCAGTGCGAAGATTATGTTTGTAATAACGAATGCCGTCATTCGAGGTGGCGCGGGAAATCACGACATTATCCGGATCAAGCGGGAGAAGGCTCTCCAGGCTCGTTTCGCCGACCAGTTCGAAGCAACGCTCAAGCATGGCTGACGCGCCGATTTCGGCGCGGCCCGCAGGCATCTCGTCGATCTCGCGGATCATCTCGTCGCCCATATAGGCCTTCTGGAGATACTTTTTCGTCGATCCGGTGGTTTTACCTTCGCCGCAACCCTGAAGCGCGCCNACATAAGGNTGNACCGTNAACCAGAGAGATTGCTTCTGCTTCANAGCAGACGCCGCGAAGAATTTAGAGCGACCGCTGGTGGGCGTNATTGCGCTTGGGGGCAGTAGACCGTCAGGATTCAGATCTCCTGAAAGGTCCCAATANGCTGCAGCCCGTTTTTCACCNTTGGANCCAGGCTCAGTGATTACAGCNACCATCATATCGCCTTCAAGCGACATGGATGCGCTGGTAATCAGAGGAAATTTTGCAAAATCTTCAGCTGTCACTGGTGCAACTTCGGAGTTGGCCCAGCCAACCCCAGCGAATAAAGTTGCAGCAGCAGCGGCGATTGACACGCGCTTAATCATATTTTCAGTCTCCCGAGAAACATTTCACCAGATTGGATGTGACATCCAGTCGGCATAGGTCAAGTTATGCCGGGCAATGATTGTCTTGTCACGGTGAAATTACAGGCATGACAATGCCGAAAGTGGCGAAAAAGCCACACAGCTCTCCTCACTGCAGTTTCACCCTTACAAAACCGTCATATTTTCTTGCCTGGTGAATTTCGCCGTGCATTCTTGCGCCTCAGCGCGGCATTAGCCGTAGCCGAGTCGCGTTTTCCGTCTGGAAAATGATACTATGTAAGGGGCAGTCCAACATGAAAAAATCGACATGGCGTCAGTCGGTCTGCGGAGGCGTTGCGATCAGCGCACTCATGCTCTCCGGAATCGCACACGCACAGGAGGCCGAAGAGGCACCTGAAGTCATCATCGAGAATACGGAAACTGAAGGCGAAGCTCGTCAGGAGCGCATCGTTGTTACAGGTTCGCTACTCTCACGTGATGAGTTCACGTCTTCTTCTCCGGTCCAGGTGATCACAGCTGAAGTTGCAACACTCGAAGGTCTCGTGGATACAGCGAACCTGCTTCAGGGTTCATCACTCGCAGCGGGCTCAACTCAGCTCAATAACACCTTCCAGAATTTCGTCACGAATGGCGGCGTGGGTACGCAGACGATCGACCTCCGTGGTTGCGGCGATACGCGTACGCTGGTTCTGATCGACGGCAAGCGCCCGGGTCCTTCCGGTACACGCGGCGCGGTTTCTTCGCTCGATCTCAACGTCGTTCCACAATCGATCATTTCCCGAGTTGAAATTCTGAAAGACGGCGCATCGACCATTTACGGTTCCGACGCTGTTTGTGGTGTTGTGAACATCATCACCCGTGACTCGGTTGACGGTCTTGAACTGAACTTCACTGGCAACCTGCCGGAAGAAGAAGGTGGATCGAGCTTCCGCGCGAGCGCTGCATGGGGCTTTGAGCTCGGCGACAATGCTGACTTCACTCTGTCTGCGGAGTATCGCAAGGCTGCAGAACTTGATGCCAGCCAACGTGATTATCTCGCATGTTCCGAAGATTACGTTACTGAGCCACTGACTGGCGTTCGGGCTGACCGCCGCAACCTGGGTGCTTATGGAAGTGGGCCAACTGACTGGTGCTCGAATCTGTATTTCAACACCGTAATTGACCGGTTCTCAGGTGAACGCCTGATCCAGACTCCAGATGGCACAACTGGTCCGACTGCGTTTGGTGGTACGATTCCTGGATACCGTCCGCGCCGCGGCTCATTCCGTGGTCCAGACGGATATCTTGCTTACGAAGATCAGCTCGATGCTGACTTCCTAGATAATGAGGATTACTTCCCGCAGAACGAAAACATTGCACTGTTTGCGACTTCTGACGTAGAGCTCGGCGGTATTACTTGGGATTCCGAAGTCCTGTTCTCTCGTCGTGAAACGGAAGTCGAAGGATGGCGTCAGTTCTTCCCTAACGTCGGCTCAGCCACAAATCCTGCAGGCAACAATCCGCTTTATGGCTATATCACAGATCCGACTTATACGAATGACCTGAATACTCTTGCCCAGGTTGTCATGGCGTTCCCAACCTATGACAAGGTCACAGTTGATTACTTCAACGCATCAACTTCTTTTGCAGGCGGTATCGGTCAGACAGACTGGACATGGAAAATCGACGGGACTTACTCCCGAGGAGAAGGTACCTACGAAGGTAACGAAATCCAGGTTTCCAAATCTGGCGACTGGAGCCTAGATGGCGTGCAGGATTACACTGGCGACGGTGTTCCAGATACGGTTGCGCCACCAACCATCAACTATCTGGATCCTGACGTTCTGCAGGGTAACCGCACCGCTGAACTCGTTGCAGCTATCGGCGGCTATCAGTCAGGCGAGACGGTATATGAGCAAACGACGTTCACGGCTCAACTTGCAAATAACAGCATTTTTGAGTTGCCCGCTGGTGACGTCGGTCTCGCCGTCGGTGCCGAGTACCGTGAATTCTCAATCGACGATCAGCCTGGTGAACTGACTCAGTCAGGTGACATCTGGGGTTCTTCAACTGCTGGCCCAACGGTCGGTACGAACTCTGTGACGGAAGTCTTTGCTGAGACACGTATTCCACTTCTCAAAGGTCAATTCCTCGCGGAAGACGTAGAGCTTGATGCTTCGATCCGTGCGTTCGACTACGATCTTGGTGGATCTGACTCGATCTACAAAGTCGGTCTGAACTGGCAGGTGAATCCTACCTTCCGCGTTCGTTCGTCTTACGGTACGTCCTATCGTGCACCGGCATTGTTTGAGCTTTTCCTCGAAGACCAGACTGGTTTCCAGGCCCAAACGGCATTTGACCCTTGTATCGACTGGCAGAACAGCAATAATCCGAACATCCGCGCAAACTGTGCGGCTGCGGGCATTCCTGGGGATTACCAGGGTAGTGCAGAGTCTGCCCTCGTGATTTCGTCTGGTGGTGGTGACCTCCTCGAATCCGAGTCTGGTGATACCTTCACAGCCGGTATTGTGTTCACGCCGACCTTCGCACCGATCAACATCGCTGTTGATTATTATGAGATCGAAATCGCTGATCAGATTACATCGCTCGGTTCGTCTCAGATTGTTGGCGGCTGCTATGCATCTACGACATATCCGAACGATTTCTGCGATCTGTTCGAACGTAATAGCGGCGGTCTCACCGGTGACGATTATGGCGTCGACAACATTCAGGCTCCAACCCTGAACGTTGATAGCCAGCAACAACGCGGTATCGACCTTGAAGTTCGCTATGAACAAGACTTCAATTTCGGTGTCTTCACATTCGACGCGTCTGTGAACTGGGCGCTCGAGCGTTACATCAACGTCTTCGGTTCTGACTTCGTCTCTGGTGTATCGGACAACGATTTCAACGGCGCCGTTGGCTTCCCGAACGTTGTTGGCGATATGCTCATGACGCTTGAGCGTGGTGACTGGACATACTCGTTCTTCTCTGACTTCATCGGTCGCCAGGACGATAACCGTTACTACTCCGACGATCTGAACTTCCCAGTTCAGTACGTCGGTGCGTTCCCTGATGAGGTTCTGTATAAGTCGTTCACTGAAGCTCAGTGGGTCCACGGTGCGTCCATCCGTTGGGAAGGCGATACCTGGACATTTGCGGGCGGCGTCCGCAACCTGTTCGACGAGCACCCACCAGCGGTTTCTCCCGGTGTTGTGACTGCGGTTGGTAACACTCCGCTGAACGCAACAGGTTACGACGTCTTCGGTCGTACATTCTTCACGACCATTTCGAAGCGCTTCTAATCGTTTCGATATCTGATTTGGAAAGGCCGCTCCTTGTGAGCGGCCTTTTCTTTTGAGCAGTCTCTCCCAGACCTGAGGAAAT
>PABS01000053.1 GCA_002699325.1 Ponticaulis sp.
CGCGGATCGGAGAGGTGGCTCAGGAAATGGGCAAGGACAAGATCATCATCATGAACCTGTGTGGTCGAGGCGATAAAGACATCTTCTCCGTTGCCGGCCATCTGGGGATGGATATCGACTAGATCAGGTGCTGATCGCGAAGGTGTATTTGATCGGGAAGTGATCTGATCCACAGGCCTTGAGCCGTTCGATATCGACAACGCGGAAGTGATGGCTGGCGAAGATATGATCGAGCGGCCAGCGCAGGATCGGGCTTTTGGCACCATAGGTATTGAAGATGCCGCGACCGCGCTTGGGGTCCCGCAAATTTGACACGTCTTCGAAGGCCCGGATCGCTGGCGACCAGCCGACTTCGTTGAGGTCGCCCATGACAAGCACGGGACACTCCTGTTTTTTTGCGTCTTTGCCGACAATGATCAGTTCATCGTCCAGATCCTCGACATCATCCTCAGGCCGTGGTGGGCGGGGGTGAATGCCGTAGACCCTGAGCGGACAGTCATCTGCGAGGCGGAGATCGATATAAAGCGAAGGGATGTGCTCCTGACAGAGGTGTTTCAGCTCGACCATGTCGATCTGCACCCGGGAATAGAACAGCAGCCCGTTATGATCCTCCAGCGGCAGGAGATACATGAAGGGGTATTTCTCCTTTAGCGGCTCCAGCGCATCGGCCCAGGCATGATTGGTTTCGCTGAGGAAGACGATGTCGGCATCTGCTTCCAGAATACGTTCCAACCCTCGATCATACTGCTCGTTTTCCTCGAGAACGTTGAACAGCAAAATGGAGAGCCGGTGCTCCTCACCATCAGGCCGGGCATCTTTCATTTCTTTGGGGCCGAACGGGAAATACGGAAAGATTTCCGATATGCACCAGACGAAACCGGCGAAAACGGCAAACAGGAAACCAGCCGCAAAAAGGTTTGGAATGCCGAAAATGCCCAGCTGGATGAAGAAAATCAGTATCAGCAGCAATGATGTCTGCTGGCGACCATAAATCCAGATCCGGGTCCACCAGGCTTTGACTGGCAGGTAGGGGGCAAGAAGGCCAAGAACGAGGAAAATGCCACTGGCATAAAGTAATGCCTGGCCGACAAGTCGCAGAATCTCCATCATGAACAAGAAACACGTCTCAGCGCGCATGGTTGCGGTAAAATTGAGATTGTCTTCATGGCGATGCCTGCCGGGTCCTCAGAGCACTGTCTGGCAACGGTTTCTGGATTAACTTGGGAGGCTGCGCTGAAGCGTGTAGAGCTGAATGGGCACAGGCCAAAAGGATGCACTCATGACCCAGTATACCGGCGGATGTCACTGCGGAAAAATCGCTTTCGAGGTGGAAGCTGAATTTGACAAAGCGATTGTCTGCAATTGCTCGCATTGCTCAATGAAGGGGTTTCGCCTTTCCTTTGTGCCACGCGCTGATTTCACCTTGAAAAAGGGTGATGGTGAGTGGATGACCTATAAGTTCAATAAAGGCACGATCGATCACAACTTTTGCAAAACCTGCGGCGTTGAGAGTTTTGCTTACGGGCGCATGCCAGATGGCGCAGAGATCGCGGCGATCAATCTGAACTGTGTGGATGCGCTGGACGCGCCGTCTCTGCCCGAAGAAAAGGTCGACGGGAAGAATTTCTGAGGGCTGAGCTGACGTCTGGCTCGCTATCCGGTCCGGCGGAGATGGTCGCGTTTCGCGGTCTTTTCGCCGGTGTAAAGGTAATCGCGGGTCAGCGGCGCAGCGGTCTGTTTGTGTCCCAGTTGAATCTGGAACACGACGTGCTCGCCATGACGGAATGAGGCCTCCGAACAGGCGAGATAAAACTCCCACATGCGCACGAAGGTCTCATCATGCATTTCGGCGGCGCGTTCGGCATTGGCCATGAAGCGTTCCCGCCAGGCCTTCAGCGTTTCGGCATAGTGCAGGCGAAGGATTTCGACATCGAGTACGGTGAGACCGGCTTTTTCAATCGCCGGGAGTAGCTCTGACAGCGCCGGAATATAACCGCCGGGGAAGATGCGTTTTTCAATCCACGGATTGTTGGCGCCCGGCCCGTGGGGGCGGCCAATGGTGTGAATGAGGGCCAGGCCGTCATCTTTCAGGTTGGCAGCGACGCGGTCGAAATAGGTCTGAAACTGCGGATAGCCGACATGTTCGAGCATGCCTACCGAAACCACGCGATCATAGGTTTCACTGACCTCACGATAGTCTGTCAGTCTGAAGTCGATATCGCTGTCATGAGGAGAATTGGCGGCGCGCTCTCTCGCGGTTGCGATCTGTTCTTCTGACAGAGTAACGCCATCAACCTTCACGCCGTCCTCGCGAGCCATATGCAGCGCCAGTCCGCCCCAGCCACAGCCGATGTCGAGCACGCGCTGGCCGGGCTCCAGACAGAGCTTGCGCGCAATGTGTTTGCGTTTGTATTTCTGCGCCTTGTCGAGTGGTGTGTCGGGATCGGGAAAATATGCGCAGGAATACTGCATGTCGCCGTCCAGAAAGAGGCGATACAGCTCGTTTCCGATGTCATAATGGTGCGCGATGTTGCTGCGCGATTTTCGATTGTCATTCCATTGATAGAGGCGTCTGAGCGCTGTGCGCGCGCTGTTGCGCAGCCAGTGGCTGAAAGTGATTGGCTTTCCGGGCTGACGGGCGAGATTCATCCAGATCAGATCGAGAAAATCAAAGATACTGCCCCTCTCAACGGTGAGACCTTGAAACATATAGGCCTCGCCAAGCTGGAAAGACGGGTCGACCATAATACGTCTTAACCAGGCCCGGCTTGCGATACAGACAACGACATGAGGCGTATCGCCAATCTGGCCAAACTCCATGCGCTGGCCGTCCGGCATGATTACCTCAAGGTGGCCGGTGCCGATCAAGTTATTCAATTCTTTGCGGAGGTGTTCTGAACCCAAACCCATCTCAATCTCCCTCTTGATACCCATCAGGAGGCGTGCAGATCGATGTCAGAACAGGATTCTGTTTTTATTTGCGTTCTGGCGCTTTGGTTATCCGGATCCGCAGTGCCTTACGATGTATAATGCAAAAGCCAGCGAGAAAGTTCCGCGCTAACAATCGCTCTGGGCCCCACTAGCACGGGCGCTCGACCACCTAACTGACCAGGACAGGAGATACATCATGTCTGAGATCATCCTTATCCGTGTGAACTGCCCGTCTGAAGACCTGGCGGCTTCGCTCGCCGAGGCCGCCGTGAAGGGGCATCTGGCCGCGTGCGCCAATATTGAGGGGCCGATTGCCTCTGTTTATCACTGGGATGGGAAGATTGAGCGCGGAGAGGAATATGTGCTCTGGCTCAAAACGCGCGCTGACCGGTGGTCAGATGTCGAGACATTGGTGAGCGCGCTGCACCCGGATGATACGCCCGCCATACTTGCAATCCCTTGCGTTCATGCGAATGCGCGTTATGAAGCTTGGCTTTCCGCGAACAGCAAGGCTGATTAATGCCCGTTTCGAGAATTTCCTCTGCATTTGAGACCGCGCGCTCTGAAGGGCGCGCCGCGCTTGTGACCTATATCATGGCGGGTGACCCGGATATGGAAACCAGCCTGGAGCTGCTTCATGCGCTGGCTGACAATGGCGCAGATGTGATTGAGCTCGGCGCTCCGTTCACTGATCCTATGGCCGATGGCCCGACCATTCAGCGCGCGGCGCAGCGCAGCCTGAAGGCCGGAACGACGCTGAAAGATGTTCTGGAGCTGGCCCGGCGTTTCCGGACGAAAAATGACACGACACCGCTGATCCTGATGGGTTATGCCAATCCGGTTCACCTGATGGGGTATGAGACATTTGCCGGTGAAGCAGCCTCGGCTGGCATTGACGGCACTATCCTCGTTGACCTGCCGCCGGAAGAAGATCAGCCCATCCGCGACGCCTATGCGGTGCATGATTTGGCTGTGATTCGCCTTGCCACGCCGACCACCAAGGAAAGCCGTATGGCGACTGTGGCCGATGGCGCGAGTGGCTTTCTGTATTACGTTTCCGTTGCTGGCGTGACGGGCGCGAAGAAGCCTGTCGTAAGCGATATTTCGGAAGGCGTGGCGCTGGCCAAACGGGTCTCCGGACTGCCGGTTTGTGTGGGCTTCGGCATCAAGACCGGTGAGCAGGCCGCAGAGATGGCACAGATATGTGATGGCGTTGTCGTTGGATCGGCCTTCGTTGATCTTATATCTGAGATGTCGCAGAGTACGGCACGCGACGAGGCGTTGGAGGCGGTGGCTCGTCTGACCCGGGAATTGAGTTCCGGGCTGGCATCTGACCGCGGCACGGCTTGACGGAGACACGCATGAACTGGCTTTCCAACCTCAGCCCTCCGGGCCTGAAATCGGTATTCGGCAAACGTGAAACGCCGGAGAACCTGTGGGTGAAATGTCCGAAATCGGGCGAACTCATCTATCGGCCTGATCTTGAGGCAAGCTTCTGGGTGACGCCATCGGGCGCGCATCTGCGCGTTGGCCCGCTGGTCCGTTTCCGTGCGCTTTTTGATGATGCGCAATGGGAGCCGATTCAGCTTCCGGATGTGCCACGTGATCCGCTGAAATTCAAAGATGACAAGCGCTATGTCGACCGCCTGAAAGGCGCAAAACACAAGATTGGCGAGCGCAACCGACACGATCCAAACGGCGAAGACATCCTGCAGGATGACTGTATGGCCGCAGCTTTTGGCCGGATTGGCGGCAAACCTGCAGTGGTTCTGGTTCAGGACTTTGCATTCATGGGCGGCTCGCTGGGCATGGCGGCCGGCGAAGCCTTCATCAAGGCGGCTGAGACCGCCGTTGCACACAAGGCGGCGCTGATTGTCTGTACTGCGTCTGGTGGCGCGCGCATGCAGGAAGGCACGCTGTCTCTCATGCAGATGCCGCGGACGACCCTTGCCATTCAGGATGTGAAAGATGCCGGACTGCCGTATCTGGTGGTCCTTACAGACCCGACCAGCGGCGGGGTCTCGGCCTCTTATGCCATGCTGGGCGATGTGCATCTGGCTGAACCGGAAGCCATGATCGCCTTTTCTGGACCACGCGTCATTGAGCAGACCATTCGTCAGAAATTGCCGGAAGGGTTTCAGCGCTCTGAATTCCTGAAGGATAAGGGCGTGGTGGATATGGTTGTCGACCGCCGTAAAATGGCCGGCGTGATCGGCCAGATTCTGAACCATCTGATGGGGAAGCGGGCGAATAATGACGATGGCCTGCCGCCAGTCCGTCAGCCTTCCGTCGATGCGGTAGACGATTTCTCCGACGAGGACTGACCCCTGATTATGACGGGCGGTGACCTGCTGTCAGACCTGCTGGCAGCCTTCGATACCTTGCCGAAACCATCCAGCACCAAGCTCTCTACAGACCCTGTGGAGCGGGTATTGGAGGCGCTTGGCCGTCCGCAGGATCGGCTGCCGCCGGTGATTCATATTGCGGGGACCAATGGCAAAGGCTCAACGACTGCCTTTATGCGCGCGATTGCTGAAGCGCACGGGCTGAAAGTTCACGTTGATACCTCGCCCCACCTTATTCGTGTGAATGAGCGTATCCGGCTGGCGGGCGAGCTGATTTCTGACGATGCGCTGCGCCATTTCTCTGAGCGAGTTTTGAAGGCCAATGCGGGCGCGCCGCTCTCTTTCTTTGAGGGCATGACGGCGATTGCCTATCTGGCCTTTTCAGAAGTGCCCGCTGATCTGACGCTTGTGGAGGTCGGTCTAGGCGGTCGGTTTGATTCCACCAATGTGTTCAGGTCCCCATCCGCCTCTGTCATCACACCCATCGATTATGACCACCGCGACTTTCTCGGCCGACATCTCTGTCAGATTGCCTGGGAGAAGGCGGGAATCATCAAATCAGGCAGCCCCGCAATCAGCGCAGAGCAGGCACCTGACGTCCGTCGAACGCTTGAGGCTGAAGCGCGCTATCGCGGCGCGCCGTTCACAGCACTCGAAGATGTGACGAGCTGGGAAGAGACTGCCATCGGGGTGCGTTTCCAGATTGATGGCATGGAGATCGGGCCTGTGATGCCGGGTCTTTCCGGGCCCCATCAGGTGGCAAATGCTGCGCTCGCCATGCTGGCGCTCAAACGTTCAGATGTGATGGAGCTTGAGCCAGAATGGGTTTCCGAAGGCCTGCGCAAGGTGGATTGGCCGGCGCGCCTGCAAACTCTGCAGGATGGCCCGCTGACGCGACTTTTGCCGGGCAAGACGGTTTTGCTGGATGGCGGGCATAATCCGCACGCTGCGCTGGCCTTGAAAAGCGCGCTTGCTGAACATGCGCCCGTACCGGTTGCGCTGGCTATGCTCAGGAACAAGGATGTTGAGGCTTATCTGAGCCACCTTGCGCCGCTTATCGGGCATCTGGCAGCCGTGCCGATGGGAGCTGGGCGCAATTGTCATGACACTGAACATGTTGCGAGCGTTGCGCGTAAGCTCGGCATAGATGCAACCGCACATACGGACTTGCAGTCGGGCCTGTCACGCCTGTCTGATGAGCCCGGCGATCATGCGCTGATCTGTGGCTCGCTTTACCTCGCCGGTGATGTGTTAAGCGCCAATGGCGAGATCATTGCCTAGCTGCCCAAAGAAAAAGGGAGGCCGGAGCCTCCCTTGATCATGTGTACTGTTGAGCCGGGTCAGGCCGTTTCGGTTTTAACCCACTCTTCCAGCTTGTCTTTTTGCATGTCGCCAAGGTGAGTGGCTGTAACCTTGCCATTCTTGAACATGATGAGCGTTGGCAGGCCGCGAACGCCATACTTGGTCATGGTCATTGGGTTTTCGTCGACATTGAGTTTCACGAATTTGACCTTGCCATCCATATCCTGCGCAACGCGTTCCACGTTCGGGGATAGCTTTTTACAAGGGCCACACCATTCCGCCCAGAAGTCTACAACAACTGGAACGTCAGAGTTCAGGACTTCGGTGTCGAAGGTTTCGTCATTAATATCTACAGCCGCCATATGCGCCTCCGTGTCTGTCTTATGCCAGCGGTATCCGATTCCGGGCTGGCGGTCATTCTCCCGCTCGCGTCTTTTTCAGCGCGGCGAGCATGACGGTTTCGTCAAGAACCATAAACTGGGGTCCATCAGTCCACAATAAAGCGCATTTAACCGACTTGTCAGGATAAGTAACAGACAGGACATCATAATAGGAGCCGAGCTGGGCCAGGTATGGCTCTGCCACATCATCCTGACGCTTTGGTGGAGGTCGGTCGGTTTTGTAGTCAATCACCCAGACATGTGTGTCGGTGATGCGCATGCGGTCGATGCGGCCATTAATGATGAGGCCTTCCGTAAGATTTGGGCCGGTGCCGACAATGGGCGCTTCGGCGCGGCCGCCCGGGCCAAAGACCGGGGCAAGTTCTGGTGCATCAAGAACCGAAAAGGTGACGTCGATCACATCTTCAGCGAGATCAGCCTGATCCGGGTCGAGGCATTGCGCCAGATAACGCTCGGCGCGGGACCGGCGGTCTTCCGGTGCGACATCTGGCAGNATTTCCAANAGNGCGTGNATNAGGCGGCCCCGCTGGAACCGGCGAACCTGATCCTTGCCGAATGGTGGCAGGACGGGNGTNTCGCCGGGCAGGAGCTGGCTGGGCGCGCGAAGCCCCGGNATCGCCGCGCCGCNCNGAATGGGCTNATGAAGCCAATCGGGNAGNGNAATGTTNGGNCCGGANGNCNTNGGCGCNTTTTTCGGCGGCGGCGCAGNNGGNAGNGCGCCAAACTGCCAGCGNCCATCTTCATGTTCGGTGGTTTCGCCAGCAGACCAGGTTTCCGCTGTCTGCTGGCAGAGTTCATACCAGCTGCCAGCCGCATAGCCCTTGCCATTGGCGCTGCCATGCCAGGCTCCACAGATAAGCAGCTGATCCTTGGCGCGGGTGAGTGCCACATAGAGAAGCCGGTGACTTTCCGCGCGAGATTTCAGGGTTTCGAGCTCTCTGATGGCCTCGGTTGTCGGGCAATCACTCCCCTTGCTGCCAAGCCAGACCGGCCCGCCTTCGGGTGTGAAGGCGAGGTTGCCGGAAAGGTCGTTTCGACCAATGCCGGTTGTGTCTGGCAGGATGACGATGGGCGCTTCGAGGCCCTTTGATCCGTGTACGGTCATAACCCGGATTTCATTTGCCGGGCCCGACGGCTCACGCTTGATTTCGCCAGCCTGTTCTTCGGTCTGGATGAGGAAGGATTGCAGGCTTGCGCCCTCGGCATCTTCCATATTAGCAGCGAGAGACAGAAGCGCGTCGACCGGGTCGTGCGCTGGCGAGCCGAAGCGGGCATTGATCATTTGCCAGCCGGTTTGACCCTGTGCCGGATGGCGTGTCTGAAGAAGCCAGCTGAGGAATTCAAAAGCCGGCAGATAACGGCGCTCCAGAACGGCGGCGAGAAAGCTCTTGGCGGTATCGAGGGCGGGATTGTCTGACGCCTGAATGCGCTCCCAAAGGCTATTGCGGCCC
The DNA here is from genome assembly GCA_002699325.1 of Ponticaulis sp. Classification (GTDB taxonomy): domain Bacteria; phylum Pseudomonadota; class Alphaproteobacteria; order Caulobacterales; family Hyphomonadaceae; genus Ponticaulis. The sequence goes on from PABS01000053.1 coordinate 8,431, forward strand.
CGGTCATGGGCGAGCGAGAAGAGAAGCTCTTCGCGCGGATCGGTGATGCCGATGAAGGGCCCTTTCAGGATTTCCGCGACCGCCAGATCATTCTCAGGCAGGGCGGCAAATCGGATAAGGTTGAGCACATCCTGCACGGCGAGCGTGTCGAGAATTTTGAGCCGGTCAGCGCCTGCGACCGGCAGGCCTTTTGCTTTAAGTGCCTGAATAATAGCGTGAAAGAGCGCCTTGCGAGAGCGCACCAAAATTAGAATGTCGCCAGCACGAGCTGGGCGCGGCTCGCCTTCTTTGCCTTCTTCGAACACGGCAGGTGCGCCGGGCTTCAGGCGGGTATCAATCCAGTCTGCAATCTTTGAGGCCAGTCTGGCGGCAGGCGAGACCTGCCGCTCCATATCGACGGGGGCGTCCCAGGGCACACCGGTCGGGATGGGTTCAGGCTCGTCGAGCGGCCAGAGCTCGACCTGGCCGGGATGGTTCTCACGAAAAGCGTGGTGCTGGATCTGGTCTGCCCCGCTTGGGACTTCATGAGAAAAGGGCGCGGTATCACCGGTGGCCGGACCATTGAAAACAGCATCCACGAAAGCGAGGACGTGCCGGGTCGAGCGGAAGGACATCTCAATCTGCGGCAGGTGGATGGCGGCCTCGTCCGGGCTTCCGGTATTGCGCGCTGCAAAGCGCTGCCTCTCGCGCTGGAACTGAACCGTATCTGCGCCCTGGAAAGAGTAGATGGACTGTTTCTCGTCGCCGACCACAAACAGTGTACGGATGAAGTCCTGCCCGGTCTCGCCTGCGAAGAATTCAGAGACCATGGCGTTGACGATCATCCACTGATCGGGGCTCGTATCCTGGGCCTCATCGAGGAGGACGTGAGAGAGCCCACCATCGAGTTTGTAGAGCACCCATTCGGCAAGCCCGGGCGTGCCAAGAAGATCGCGCGTTTCGAGAATGAGATCATCAAAATCGAGCCCGGCGCGAAGGCGTTTCTCATGCGTGTGGGCAGCGAGGAGCGGCTCTGCCATTGTGAGGAGTGTCAGCGTGCGATCTCGCAGCCGCGCAGCGTTGAGACCTTGAAGTCCCGTAATAAAACGGGTGGTTTCGCGACCGCCAGCCATGCTGAACAGGTCTTCGATGGGCGTGCCTTCAAAAGCCTTGGTGTAGATTTCGGGTTTACGCTGCGTGCCGGTTCCGGTGAAGAACACCTTGTAATAGGCCTCGAAGGCGGCTTCGGGCGTGGCGGCGTCGAGCGTCGCGCGCAGGTTCGTTGCGAGGGTGTTGTCCTTGGCCTTGTCGCTGGTTTCCAGAAGCGATACCGCGCGGCCAATCCGTTCCCGTGGAAGGTCGGCATCGACGAGATCCTTAAGGACATCATCGGCTGATTTCTCAGGTGCCTGAAGCGCGGTGCTTAGCGCGGAGAAGCGGGCGGCCGGTGAAGGGTTCTGGCGCAGGAAGCGGCGAAGCTGGGTTGCTTTGCCTTTTACGAGATCGATGACGCCATCATAGCGACGCCCGCCAATCTCTCGCATCAGCCGGGCAAAGAGTGCGCGACCTTGCTCGGTTTCGGTGAGGGCATCAAAGGCCTGACGGGAGGCGCGCTGCCATAGCTCCGCGCTGGCGACTTCATCAAGCTCCTGAAAGCCGGGCGGGACGCCAGCCTCGAGCGGAAAGCGGCGCAGGACGCGACCTGCAAAGGCGTGCAGAGTTTCAATGCGCAGACCGCCGGGCGTTTCGAGCGCTTTAGCGAACAGGGCGCGGGCTTTTTTGAGGTTTTCAGCTGAGAAAGCGTAGGCTTCGCCCTGAAGATCTTTCAGTTCTTCGGCGAGCTTTTCGTCTGTCATGACTGACCAGCTGCCGAGCCGTTTGAACAGACGCTGCTGCATCTCGCTGGCGGCAGCTTTGGTGTAGGTAATGCAGAGAATGCTGTCAGGCGCGACACCGGTGAGAAGGAGCCGGGCCACCCGGTCAATCAGCACTTTGGTTTTGCCGGACCCGGCATTGGCCGAGACCCAGATAGAGGCGTCCGGTTCTGCGGCGAGGCGCTGTGCGGCGGTTACCCGATCGTATGGCGTAAGGTGGGTCATGAGCCAGCCTCCATGCCTTCATGGCCGGGGTCCGCCCATTCCTGTTTCCGGGAAAGGCCGTCATACTCACCATGGGAATACTGGAACTGAATGCGCGGCCCGGAGAGATAGGGCATGTCTTCATTCGCGAAGCTGGTGAGCAGATCCTTCAGGCCTGACAGTGCCGCCTTTGAGAGCGCTTCAGCATCGACAGGCTTGCGCTTTTCAAGGATCTGATTGACCCCGCCGCCCGAGCCAAATCCGATATAGAAGAATTCAGATGGCGGCGCGGCGGGCTTGCCTTCTTCGACCGAGAGCATGGCCATGGCGCCAAGCAGAGGCAGTTGGGGTGAAAGCCCGGAAATAACCTGCGCGGAGGACCTTGGCCGGCCCGTCTTGAAGTCAACAATCACCAGATTGCCGGACATTTGAGTTTCCACGAGGTCCGCGCGGCCATAAAGCCGGGTGACCTGATCAGCGATGGTGAGATCCATTTCATAGCTGATCTCAAACTTGCGGTCAGAGGTGGTGTCATCCCGCGAGGAGAGCCAGTCGATATATTCGGCTGACAGATCGAGCCAGGCCTGCTCGCGCTCGGCGAGGAATAGCGGATCGGCGCCGACAAGGGTCATTTCGCGATTGAACTTTTCAACCAGCTGATCGGCTGTGATGTACGGATTGTCGCGCGTGTCTGTCCCTTCGAGCGCTTCGTGGAGTGCGTTGCCGATGGCAAGCGGGCTAAGCGGTGCGCCGATTGGGTCGAGTTGTGTCAGGTCGAGCACCGTGCCGGCGTAATAGGCATAGGGGTCGCGGATGAGGGTTTCGACGGCGGTGACGCTGATATGGTCGGGCCGGGCGTGGAGCGGCGGACGCGGCTCAGGCGGTTTCACGGGCGCGGCGGAGCGCGCTTTATTTTGCTCGCGTGCCCAAGCGAGGACATGGGCGGATTCATTCATCAAAAGCGCGTCGGTTGCTTCGAGGCTACCAAGCGCGCCACTGGCCAGAATGCGCAGACGCCAGAGCCAGCGCGAGGCGACAGCGGGTTTGTCATTCACGCGCAGTGAACGGGTCAGGATGACTTCAGGCGTGCAGGCAAACTGCGCAAAGTCATGTGCGGACAGGCCGATGCGGGCTTCGGTATCCGGCAGGCCGATCGCTGAGCGGATATGGCGCGGGAGAAAACCATCTGTGCCGGGCTGTTCCGGCCATGTGCCTTCATTGAGGCCGGAGAGGATGATGCGGTCGCAGGTCTGCAGGCGGGCTTCCAGCGGCCCCCATATGTTGAGCCGAGGATGGGAGGGCTGATCGTCTGGCACGCGAATGTCACTGGCGAGCTGGGTGATGAGCGGGCGGAGGTCATCTTGCGTAAGCTCCGGCATCCAGTCGCCCATGAAGGCGAGGTCTTCCAGATATCGGGCCAGCGCGGCGCCATCACTGCCCGACCAGAGCANNGAGGGGCCGTCNACATCCTTGTGTTTCGACAGCGCATCNGCGAGTTCNGCAAGCTGTTCNCAGGCGGGGCGCAGATTAAACGGTTCNGCGATGAGNTCTGCNAAGCGNTCCAGAAGCNCGCCNAANCGATCATTCANNTCTTCGACNAGATGCATGGCGAGNAGCANATCATCCTCAGAGACGGTGACGCGTGTCGGGTGCTTCTTNGCATAGTCGGCTTTCTGNANNGCGAAATCNGCCATCTCTTCAAGGTTTTGCCAGCGACNGAGGCCTCTTAGTACGCCGCGTTCCAGCACGGAGATGGCGCGCTCGCGCTCATCTTCGTCAGGCAGAACAATACGTTCCGTCTTGAGGAGGCAGGCCAGCGCAACCGGGTCGCCGGGGTCCAGAGCCCAGTCGAGCGCGTGCATGAAGAACTGGCCAGCAGACGTCTGAGGTAGCGGGCGACCGGCGGACGGGCTGACATGGATATGCCAGCGCTCAAGCAGCGCGCAGACGCGCCTGGCAAGGCCAGCGTCAGGCGTAATCAGGGCTGCGGTTTTTTCCGGTGTTTCCAGAGTTTCGCGCATGAGGAGCGCGATGGCGTCAGCTTCTTCGGACTCGGTTTCCGCCTCGATAAGGGACAAGCCCTGAAGGCCGTTTTCGGTGAGTTGCTCCGGGGAGTCGGGCGTGGCGCGGGCCTTAAGGCGGGTGACCCAGTCGGCGGTTGTATCGGCTGGCGCAAGGGCTTCCTGAACGAGCTTGCGCCGCGCCGCAAGTCGCTCATCAGGTATGTGACCGGGCCAGAGCCGGACGTGAGAGAGGTCGGCGCCGAGGGCTTGAAGGGTTTCGTTGAAGGCAAATTGTGGGTGGCTGGGTGCCTGGCCAATGGCGTGCCAGGTGGCGGCGTCGGTGTCGTGATCGAGGCCGGGAAAGAGGACCGCGCCGCGAGGCAGATCCAGGGCCGCGGACATGAGCTGCCGTGTGGCCGGACTGGTACCGGTGGAGCCTGCAATGATGACCGGTGTGTCGGGCGGCGTGCGGGCCCAGCGGGCGCACATGGCTTCAGCGGCGAGCCGGTCCTGATCATGGGTGTCGGCATAGCCATTTTCGGCTAGCACTTCGGGCCAGGCCTGAGTGATGATTTCCAGGAATTCGACCGACACCTGCCAGTGCGCGGCGAGGTCTTTATCCTGCACCTGAAGTGGCAGGCTTTTCCAATCGACCTCACCGGCAAGCGCGGCCTGATCAAGAAGCCGGGCCAGGTCGCGAGCGACAGCGAGGCCGGAGGCGAGCGTGAGGTCTTCGCCGCGCGCTTTATGCCAGGCCAGAACGGGCTTGGCGAGCGCGCCGAGGCGGGCGCCGGACGGCATGGAGGGGCGCACATCGATATTGGCAAGCTCACCAAGCAGGGCAGGGTCGTTATCACCCGCATCACCGAGGGGGCGGATATCCGGTGGCAGAAAGCCTGGGGTTGCAAGTTCCTGATAAAGCCGGGCGGCCAGCGCGCGGGCGGAACGCCGGTTCGGCACAAAGATCAGTGCGTCACCGAGTTGTTCAGGAAATTCACGGGCCTTGGTGATTTCGATCAGGGTGTGAGCGAGTTCGCCCAGAAAGTCTGCGCCCGCAGGCAATGTGAAAAGGCGGCTTTCGCTGAACAGCTCCTGTGACAGCAGGTCAGACATTAGCGGCAATGGTCTTTCATCCAGCCTTCAACCTCGGCAATGGTTTCCGGGCGGCCGACATGCATCCACTGGCCATCAAGCGGCAGGCCGTACAGGCGACCGGCTTCGAGAAGGCGGGTCCAGATGAGATTGGCCGAGAAGGGGCGAATGGCTTCGTCTTTATAAAGGCCGGGCTTGGTGATGCGAACGCCTGCAAAGGCCCATTTCGTAGACGGACGATCACCGCGACGCTCCAGCTGGCCAGTGGGCAGGAGTTCAAAATCGCCCTTGCCGTCATAGCCGAGACTGCGCTCGCAATCGGCCAGAAGAAGGAGGTCGTCCATTCTGTCCGGATCATAGGCCTGATTGAGGGCGTGGAAGGGATTGCCGACAGGGTTCAGCCAGAACGCGTCTGTGTTGACGATGAAGACCGGGTCTTCGCCGAGTGTTTTGTGGGCCTTGGCGATGGCGCCGCCGGTTTCGAGAAGCTCATCGCGTTCGTCGGAGAGAACGACCTCAATCCCTTTCTTCGAGGCGATGTGGGATTCCACCTGTTGGGGCAGATAGTGGACATTCACCACCGCGCGTTCGATCCCCGCCGCTATCGCTTCGTCCAGCAGATAGTCCATGAGCGGTTTACCATTCACGGGGATGAGCGGTTTGGGTGTGGACAGGGAGAGCGGGCGCATGCGCGTGCCGAGACCGGCAGCAAGAAAAAACGCCGTTTTGATGGGCTGATCCATCAGATCTCCGATAACTGGCTGGGCGCGGCGTGCGTCAGGACACTGCGCAATTCCCCAAGTGCCGGGTTTGCAAGATTGGTTTTCAGATGACCCCATTCGCGTGGCAGGAATGCGGCGTAACGGGGCTTTTTATCGCGCCCGATCAGGCGTGCGAACACGCCGATAATGCGAAGCGCGTTTATGGCGCCAGCGATGGCATAATCGCGTCGGAAGGTCTCTTCCTCAATGCCTGTCAGGTCGAGATAGCGATTGAAGGCCTTGTCGTGAACGTCAGGCGTGACATCCCGGCGGGCATCCTGAAGGAACATGGCGAGATCCCAGGCGGCCGGTCCGCTGACGGCGTCCTGATAGTCCAGAATGCCGACTCGTTGCAGGCCGTCCCGTTCGGGCAGCCATAAGAGGTTCTCGGCATGGTAATCCCGCAGCATCAATGTGCCAGACAGGGCGGCGAGATGGCGGCTCAAACCTTCAACGACATCCTCGAAGTCGCGCGCTGTCGACCCTGAAAATTGAACCGAGCTGTCATAACCCGGATACCATTTTGGAAAGAGGTCCGCGCCGGTGGTCAGGGCCAGCTCGTCATAGGTGAGTATTGGCCAGGAGTAGTCGCCAGCGGTGACGCGCACAGGGGTGGGAGCGTTATGCACATGGGCGAGCGCTTCGACGGCGGTGAGGTAGAGGGTCTCTTCATCCGCGCCGCGTTCGATCTCGCGCGCATAGATACTGTCGCCCAGGTCTTCGAGCAGACAGAAGCCCTGTTCGACATCGAAGGCCATGACATTTGGCGCAGATAATCCCAAAGACTGGAGATGATTGCCAATGCCAACAAAGGCATCGACACGGCAGGCGGCCAGCCGTGTGCGGCCGTTCCAGCCTGCGCGAATACGATCCTGAATGCTCGCGTGTTCGTCGCAGGGCTGGCTTTCGGCGGCGGGTGGCGCATCCATGAGAATGGCGGTTTCATCGCCGCGCGTGACGCGCTCATACCGACGGGTGGAAGCGTCCTCGCCGAGTGACGCCCGAACACCATCTCCCCAGCCAGCCTCTTTCAGAAAGGCGGCGATGGCGCGATCGCGTTCAGGAGGCAGGGAAGTGCTCATTCAGTCGTTTCATCCAGTCGGGGTCGTCTGAACTGAGGCGCGCAATACGCCCCGAGCCCGCAAACTCTATCTCTAAGCTGAGTCGGTTGGCGGGCAGAAGCTTCCCGGCATGATCCGGCCACTCAATCAGGGCAATATCCTGAAGCGAATCATCAAAGCCAAGCTCATACAACTCTTCAGGGTGTTTGATCCGGTAAAGATCGAAGTGCCAGATCGCCGTTGTCGGCGTCTCATAGGTCTGGACGAGCGTATAAGTTGGGCTGGGCACTTCCATGTCATCGCCCAGCAGGGCCTGGATGAGACCACGGGAAAAGGTGGTCTTTCCTGCGCCCAGATCGCCATAAAGCGCGACCACGTCACCGGGCTGGAGCAGCTTTGCCAGACGCTGGCCAAGGGCGAGGGTCTGGCTTTCGCTTGCCATGGAAATTTCAATCTTGGGGCTTGCATTCATGTGAATTGACTAAGAGGAAGTTGGACGCACAGCAAGAAGCTTGAAAAAGTGACGCGGGCGTCATAAATTCGCGTCGGTCGAAAGGGCGGAAATGTCAGCGCAGTCCACAATTGTTATTCTCGGTGCCGGACAGGCAGGTGGGCAGGCAGCTGTCTCTCTGCGCCAGTTCGGGCATGAGGGCCCGATCTATTTGATCGGCGATGAAGCCGCGCCGCCTTATCAGCGCCCGCCGCTCTCCAAGGACTATCTGAAGGGCAAGCTGGATCGCGACCGGCTCTATCTGAAGCCGCAGCAATTTTATGAAGACAATCAGATCACGCTGATGACCGGCGTTAGCGCCACAAAGATTGATCGCGCTGAAAGGCGGGTCGAGCTGAGCGAGGGTGAGCCGATCAGATACGACAAGCTGATCATCGCCACGGGCTCGCGTCCGCGTCCCCTACCGCTGCCGGGTGCAGACCTTGGCAATGTGTTTGATCTGAGAACATTGGAAGATATCGGTCAGCTGAAACCCGCCATGCAGGAAGGCAATCGCCTTCTGGTGGTTGGCGCAGGCTATATCGGGCTCGAAGCCGCGGCTGTCGCGCGCGAGCTGGGGCTTGAGGTGACGGTGCTGGAAATGGCCGATCGCGTGCTGGCACGTGTGACCTCGCCGGTTATGTCGGAGTTCTACGAGGGCCTTCACAAAGCCCAGGGCGTAACCATCCGGACGGGCGTTCGTCTGAAAGAACTGGCCGGTAATGCAGACGGCAATGTTTCCTATGGCATGCTAGACGACGGCGAGAAGATTGACTGCGATGTTGCGCTGATCGGCATTGGTATTCTGCCGAATGAAGAGCTGGCTGCAGAATCCGGCATTGCCTGCAAGAACGGTATTCTGGTGGACCGTGATGCGCGAACCAATGATGCGAACGTCTATGCCATTGGTGATTGTGCGCACCGCCCGCTGATTCATTATGGCCGCGATGGTCGATTAGAGAGTGTCCATAACGCCATCGAGCAGGGCAAGATCGCGGCGGCGCACATCACCGGCCGCGACCGCCCGGCGGAGGATGTCCCGTGGTTCTGGTCAGACCAGTATCATATCAAGCTTCAGATCGCCGGTCTTTCACAAGGCTATGACGACGTGGTTGTGCGCGGCGACCCGGCGAATGAGAGCTTTGCGGCCTTCTATTTTAAAGGCGGAAAACTGATTTCGGTGGATGCGGTGAATGCGCCAGCCGAGTTTCTGTCGGCAAAACGTCTGATTGCCGCCGATGCAGATATTTCACCAGAGACGGTTGCTGATATATCGGTGTCCATGAAGGACATCATGAAAGCGGCTCTGGCCAAGTGAGTTCAAGGGAGCACAGGATACAATGGTAAAAATCACATACGTTGATCATGAAGGCACACGTCGCGACGTTGACGCCAAACCTGGCGAAAGCGTTATGGAAGCGGCGGTCCGGAACAATATTCCCGGCATTGATGCTGATTGCGGCGGTGCATGTGCCTGCGCGACGTGCCATGTTTATGTGGACCCGGAATACCTGCCGAAAACCGGCGAGCAGGAAGCTATGGAGGAATCCATGCTGGATTTTGCCGATGGCGTTCAGGACAATTCGCGTCTTTCATGTCAGATCTCTGTCAGCGAGGAGCTGGAAGGTATGACTGTGACGACGCCGGAAAGCCAGCATTGATCAAATAAGTGAACGCGTTCAATGGGTTAGGAGTTTCACTTTTACTTGAAATAAAACGCGCTGTTTAAAATAATGGTCGCGTGTTAGTAAAATAAAATCTGCCAGACATACGATAGCGCTCAGTCAATACTGGGCGCTATTTTTGTATTATCTCAAAAAATATGTGAGCGTGACCAAGTCAAAGGCAGACTGTGTTTTGCATCAATTACCGTTCTGATTACAACGCTGTTTGTGAGAACGCATCGAAACGCCACTGTTATTAAATGGAAAAACGTACAGTTTCCCCGGGAACTGATGAATGATGAAGATGTTGTGGAGTCACAGACCAAGGCGATTTGTTGACGAGAATTGGTCAAAGCAAGTCTTAACGCTTACGAGTACGGAGTTCCTGTGGTTCGTCGCCGAGCAATAACGATCAAGGAAGTGGCGGAACTGGCTAATGTTTCGCAGATGACAGTGTCACGCGTGTTGAATGGTTCTGCTGCAGTGAGGTCTGAGACACGCAAGCGCGTTCAGGATGCCATTCTTGAACTCAATTACCGACCGAATTTGATGGCGCGCAATCTTGCGCGGGGCCAATCCATGGTGATCGGTATCCTTTATCAGTCGGACGACTCGCCGGAGCTTGCGCCAGTGGTGATTGCAGCGCTCAAAAGCATCCGATCGCTTGGCCACCATCTGGTTTTGGAAGACGTCGAGTCCAGCACATCGCCGACCCGAGATGATGAAGAGCTTATACGGCAGCTCGCTCTGCAATCCCTTGATGGGCTGATCGTGACCCCTGCCATTGCTCAACGCCAGAGCCTGCTCGACCGGCTGACCGAACAGGGCATGTCAGTAGTGGCGCTTGGGCCGGGGGGCGATGACGGAAATTTTGCGCGTGTGACGCATGATGACCGCAGCGCGGCACGCGCGCTGACGAGACAGTTGCTCGAAAAGGGCCATAAGCGGATCGCATTTGTTTCAGCTGGTTCGGATCATACCGCCAGCCAGATCCGAAAGCGCGGTTATGAGCTTGCGCTGACAGATATGGACATTGCTCTGGATCCTGAGCTGGTTTTCGACGGCGAGCCGGATCTTGAGTCGGGTGCGGCGGCGATAGACGCTCTGTTCGAACGTGCCACCCCACCAACGGCCATTTTCTGTGCCAACGACCGCATGGCGGCAGGTGTTATGAGCCGGGCCAGCCAGAAGGGTTTGAACGTACCCGAAGACGTGTCGGTTGCTGGATTTGACGATGCAGGATGCGTTGGACCTGTTACGCGGCCCCGAATGACACGGGTGCAATTGCCTTATGCGCAGATGGCCGAAATCGCGATTGAGTATCTTTCTGGGGAAGTCTTTCCAGGCGGGCTCAAAAATTGCGAACTCAAGGGGCCCAAGCACATGGAGATCAATTCGGTTGAGCTGATCGAAGGTGAGAGCGTCAGTCCGTTGAACTGAGCATATCTGACCTTCAAAATCAGTCTCTCTGGTGGCTTTTCTCCTCTGACGGCGTTACATCCGGCAAAACAATTCCAATAGGAGGAAGCCCATGCGGGATGTTCATCACTTCATTTCGGGCGCAGCATATGAGGGCCAGTCTGGCCGGTATGGGGATATTTATAATCCGAGTACCGGTGAGGTTCAGGCCCGTGTTGCATTGGCGACGACAGATGAGGTCGACACCGCCGTTCAGGCTGCCGCGAAAGCTTTCCCGGAATGGATGACGACGAACCCGCAGCGCCGGGCGCGCGTGATGTTCGAATTCAAACGCCTTCTCGAAGCCAATATGGATGAGCTCGCTGAGCTGCTCTCTTCTGAGCACGGTAAAGTGGTGGCTGACTCGCGTGGCGATGTTCAGCGCGGCATCGATGTAGTGGAGTTTGCCTGCGGTATTCCGCATCTTCAGAAGGGCGAGTTCACTGAGGGCGCAGGCCCCGGCATTGATGTTTACTCCATGCGCCAGCCGCTTGGCGTCTGTGCTGGCATTACCCCGTTCAATTTCCCCGCCATGATCCCGTGCTGGATGTCAGCTGTGGCGATTGCCTGCGGCAACACCTTCATCCTCAAGCCATCAGAAAAAGACCCAAGCGTGCCGGTGCGTCTGGCTGAGCTGTTCATGGAAGCGGGCGCGCCTGAGGGTGTTCTGAACGTTGTGCATGGCGACAAGACCAGCGTGGACGCCATTCTTGAGCATCCAGAGATCAAGGCTGTCAGTTTTGTCGGCTCGTCTGATATTGCCCAATATGTCTATGCAACCGGCACAGCGCACGGAAAGCGTGTGCAGGCCATGGGCGGCGCGAAGAACCACGGCATCATCCTGCCGGACGCCAATATGGATCAGGCCGTGAAAGACATTGTCGGCGCGGCTTATGGCTCTGCGGGCGAACGCTGCATGGCACTGCCTGTGGCCGTCACCGTGGGTAAAAAGACCGGCGATGAATTCGTTGAGCGCATGATGGAAGAGGCCAGCAATCTGCGCGTTGGCATATCGACGGACCCGGACGCGCATTATGGGCCGGTGGTGTCCGCTGCGCACAAGGCGAAGGTTGAAGACTATATCCGCCTCGGTGTGGAAGAGGGCGCGGAGCTGAAGCTTGATGGTCGCGGGCATACGCTGCAAGGCTATGAGAACGGTTTCTATGTCGGGCCGACCCTTTTTGACCACGTAAAGCCGGAGATGAAGACCTATAAGGAAGAGATCTTCGGGCCTGTGCTTCAGGTGGTTCGCGCTGAGACGCTGGAAGAAGCGGTCGCGCTGCCAAGCAATCACCAATACGGCAATGGCGTTGCGATCTTCACTTCAAATGGCCGTGCGGCGCGCGAGTTTGCCGCGCAGGTGAATGCCGGCATGGTGGGCATTAACGTGCCCATCCCGGTGCCTGTGAGCTATCACACCTTTGGCGGCTGGAAGCGGTCTGCCTTTGGCGACACCAACCAGCACGGCCCGGAGGGTGTGCGCTTCTGGACGAAGATCAAGACGGTGACACAGCGCTGGCCGGAAGGTGATATTGGCGATCAGGCGTTCGTTATCCCAACCATGGGGTGAAAGTTATAAATAACTATTGTAACTTTTTTTGTAATAGTTATGTTTTACTTTTCTTGTATGGAGGTACGTGATGAGTAAATATGAACCTCTGAAACAATTCCTTGTCGCCAAGGGCCAGGGTGCGATACCGATGTCGTTTGAGGAGATTGAACGTCTCGTCGGTGAAAAACTCCCGCCGTCTGCCTTTAAGCACCGCCCATGGTGGTCAAATAATCCATCCAACAGTGTGATTACGCGCGCCTGGCTGGAGGCGGGATACAAGACATCATCAGTTGATATGGCGGGGCGTAAGCTCATCTTTCGCAAAACCGAAGACTTATATGGTAAAAAAGTTAGTCTGTCGCTCAAAGACCGCTTCCGGAACTTGCGTGGAACAATCCGAGTCACTGTTGATGTGGATCTGACCGAACCGGTTGGAGAAACGTGGCACGCTGTCGACGGAAGCATATGAGCGGACTTCTGCTCGACACGTGTGCCGTCATCTGGCTCTCGGAAGGAAAAAGCGCAAGCGCGGCGACCACTGAAAGACTGGAAGCAGCGTTTGATGGAGGCGAGCCAGTGCTTGTCTCCCTGATCACCGCCTGGGAAATAGGTATGCTATACCGCAAGGGACGTGTGAGCCTGACGCTTGACCCAGAAGACTGGCTCGATCTTTTCATGAAATCCGCCCATGCGGATTGGGCTCAGATGACCCCGCGGATCCTCGTTCGCTCTTCGAATTTGCCGGGGCTTGTGCATAGTGACCCAGCTGACCGGATCATTATTTCAACAGCTCGGCAGGCGCAATTGACCATTCTGACTGGGGACAGGACAATCCTGGACTATGGTGAGAGTGGATACGTGTCAGTTCTGCCGTATTGATTAGGCAGACTCAAAGATAAAATCTGGGAGAGATAGATGACCAAAAGCCGAAGCTGGATTCTGCGCAAACGACCTGTGGGCGACGTCGCGGAGGGTGATCTGGAACTCGTCACAAGCGACTTGCCGCCACTGGAAGACGGGCANGTCCGTGTGCGGACAATCTATCTNTCGCTCGACCCGACCAACCGAATCTGGATGAGCGACCGCGACCAGTACATGCCACCTGTCGAAATCGGTGATCCGATGCGCGGCGGTGGTATCGCTGTTGTCGAGGAAAGCCGGTTTGACGGCCTCAAGGAAGGCGACGTGGTCAACACTGGGCTCGGCACCTGGACTGACCTTGCCAATCGCGATGGCAAGAGCGTGATGAAGCTGCCGGTGATGCCGGGTGTGCCGCTGGCGGCTTATATGGGCCCGCTCGGTATGACGGGCATGACGGCTTATTTCGGCCTGATGGATATCGGTCAGCCTAAGCCTGGTGAGACCGTAGTTGTGTCTGCGGCGGCGGGCGCTGTCGGGTCTATGGTCGGACAGATCGCCAAGATCCAGGGCTGCCGCGCTGTGGGCATTGCCGGGTCAGATGAGAAGTGCAAATGGCTGACCGAGGTTGCCGGGTTCGACGCTGCGATCAATTACAAGAAAGAAGACATCGGCGCGGCGCTGGACAAGCATTGCCCGGATGGGGTGGACGTCAATTTCGAGAATGTTGGCGGCGAGATCATGGATACCATCCTCACCAAGCTGAACGACTTTGCGCGTATGCCACTGTGTGGCCTGATCTCATCCTACAATGCGACCGAGCCTGTGCCGGGGCCATATAACTTCTCACTCCTTTTGATGCGGCATGTCACGCTTAAAGGCTTCCTCGTGACCGATTACGCCAAGCGCATGCCGGAAGGACGCAAAGCCATGGCCGAATGGCTCAAGGACGGCAAAATCAAATACGAGACCGATGTCGTGAAAGGGCTGGAGAATGCGCCCGGTTCTCTTGAGCGTCTGTTCACTGGGAAAAATCTTGGCAAGCTGGTGGTTGAAGTCTCACCCCCGCCTGAGGCCTGATCGGGAGCCAATGTGAAGGTTAGAGACAGCTTGCCAGATGCTGGTTTTCACTGGTTCAGGGACGCGCTTTCCAAGGCATGCCTGACCGAGTTAGATCACTGGTTTCGGGACGGAATGAACGGGCCGGGTGCAAGGCGTTCTGTCCGGAGCCTTCCGGACACAGCCAAGGGTGCGCTGCAGGTCTTGGCATCGAGAATTCAGCCTGAAAGCAAGCCTGTCCGCGTGGTCACATTTGATAAGTCGGAAGAGGCGAATTGGGCTCTGCCCTGGCATCGTGATTTTGTGATCACGACGGCAGACCGGCAAGAAGTCGAGGGGTTTTCAAACTGGACGCGCCGGAATGGTGTCTGGCATGTCCGCCCGCCAATGGCGCTTTTGGAGCAGATGTTCTTTTTGCGCGTATTGCTGGATGATACCAATGAGCAGAGTGGCGACCTGGAGATCGTGCCGACGAGCCATGTTGGACGCCATTCCAGGACGGCCCATGAGTTTGATGGCGATATCGAAAAAGCGAGCATTTCGACGTTTGGGGAACGAGGAGATATTCTGGCGTTGCACGCGCTGATCCTGCATCGATCTGCGGCGGCTGGGGCCAGGAAAGCCCGACGCGCCATCAGAATTGATTTCAGCGCAGATGCGCTGCCAGAGCCCCTCGAATGGGCCGACTGAATTGGGAGAGAACCGGATGACTAAAATCGCATTTATTGGCCTCGGAAATATGGGCTCTGGCATGTGCGCCAATCTGGTGAAGGCCGGGTTTGATGTAACGGCGTTCGATCTCAATCGCGACGCGGTAAAAGCGATTGCGGAGAAGGGCGCGACCCCTGCGACGACACTTGGCGATGCAGTGACGGGCGCTGACGTGGTCGTCTCCATGCTGCCAGCGGGGAAGCACGTGCACACGGTGTATTTCGGTGAGGATGGCGTGACCGCCCATGCAGGCGAGGGCACGCTGTTTCTGGATTGCTCGACCATCTCTGTTGAAGAAGCGCGAGAGGCGGCTGAGAACGCAAAAAGTGCAGGCTTTACCTATATGGATGCGCCGGTGTCAGGCGGTACGGCCGCAGCCGATGCGGGCACGCTGACTTTTATGGTGGGCGGGGATGAAGCCGGGTTCGCCAAGGGTAAGCCCGTGCTCGATGCCATGGGCAAGAATGTTTTTCACGCGGGCGGCTCAGGAAACGGGCAGGCGGCCAAGATCGCCAATAATATGCTGCTGGCGATCTCCATGATCGGGACGTGTGAGGCCTTTAATCTGGCTGAAAAACTGGGGCTCGACGCGCAGACATTTTACGACATTTCGTCCACGGCTTCTGGCCAGTGCTGGTCGATGACGAGTTACTGTCCAGCGCCGGGACCTGTTCCGGCTGCGCCTTCGAACCGCGAGTACAAACCTGGATTTGCCGTGGCCATGATGTTGAAGGATTTGCGGTTGGCGATTGGCGCAGCAGAAGGGGCCGGCGCGAAGACACCGCTCGGCGGACATGCCGAACAGATTTACGACGGCCTGATGGAAGACGGGTTTGAAGGTATGGATTTTTCGGGCGTGATGAAGCGCATCAAAGGCGAAATCTGAAACAGAAGAGATTTCTGGAACCTTTCGGCATTCTGCGCTTTAAGTGTACTGGCGCTCTTTGTGCTGGAGGGGTTCATGCAACGTATTGCGACACTGTTCGCTATTCTCACGCTCGGTTTTCTGGCGGCGTGCGCGGCAGACAATTATGTCTATGAGCCCTATCCCCAGCCACCCGGCCAATCTTATCCGCCACCTGGCCAGTCTTACCCGCCTGGCCGTCCCATGGCGGCCGATGGCGAGCTGTGCGGTGGCATTGCCGGAATCATGTGTGCCAATCCGAATTCTTATTGCGCGCTGAATAACCAGTCTTGTGGCCGCTACGATCAGGCTGGCACCTGCGCGCCGCGCCCGGACATTTGCACGCGGGAATACATGCCCGTCTGCGGCTGTGATGGGAGGACCTATTCGAACGCCTGCGAAGCTGCGGGTGCTGGGGCAAATATTCAATATCAGGGGCAATGTCGCTAAGGCGCGGCTCAACGGTACACTTATTTTTTCAGACGGTCCTGGAGGGTCTTATGCATCGTCTCGCAACATTTTTTGCCATACTTACACTTGGTTTTCTGGCCGCCTGTGCGGCTGACCCGTATGCGTATGAGCCATACCCGCAACCTCCGGGTCAGTCCTATCCGCCGCCTACTCAGAACCCTTATCCGCCGAGCCGTCCGATGGTTGGCGACGGGCAGTCCTGTGGCGGAATGACGGGAATTGGATGTGCCAATCCAAATTCGTTCTGCGCCATCAACAACAATTCCTGCGGCGCGGCTGACCAGATGGGCATCTGCACACCGCGCCCGGAAATCTGCACCCAGCAATATGACCCGGTCTGCGGCTGTGATGGACGGACCTATGGCAATGCGTGTAGCGCGGCCTCACAAGGCGCCAGCGTAGCGTATCGCGGCGAATGTCGCAGTGGCGGCGGGCGATACTGACCCTTTGGAATTTATCTCGGCAAACTTGGGCGGCTTTCTGGCCGCCTTTTTCTTGTCAGACGCAAGCCGCGCAAGCATGATGGCCCCATGTTGCAGATTGTCTGTGTCTTCTTAATGAGCCTGAGCATCGCCATGGCAGCGGGAACGCCCGTTGAACCTGCTGAGACCGTTCTGGTGCGCGATGGGGAGACCTGTGGTGGTGATACCGGCAAGGGCTGCGCCAATCCGTTATCGTATTGCGCCGTGCACAATTATTCCTGCGGACAGGGCGGTCAGATGGGTGTCTGTCAGAACCGGCCGCGCATCTGCACCACCGAGGATCATCCTGTCTGCGGCTGCGATGGGCAGACTTATCCCAATTTCTGCAAAATGGCTGAGGCTGGCATGAATGCGGCTCATGATGGGCCCTGCGAGAGCTAACTAGGCTTTCAGATCTTCAAGTAACATTTCTGCTCCGCGATCAGCCATCATGATGGTGGGTGTGTTGGTGTTTCCGGAGGTGATGCGCGGCATGGCTGAGGCATCAATAACACGCAGGCCTTCGAGCCCACGAACCCGAAACCGCTGATCAAGCGGCGACTCAAAATCGCTCGTCCCACCCATGGCAATTGTGCCGACCGGATGGAAGATGGTGGTGCCGATATCGCCGGCCGCGCGTTCGAGATCGGCCTGAGAGTCACCCACGGTTGCGCCGGGCAGCACCTCTTCCGGCGCATAGGGGGCAAGTGCAGGCTGTGACATGAGCTGCCTGGTGACTCGGATAGCATTTGCGGCCACCAGCCGATCTTCCTCGGTTGAGAGATAGTTGGGCGAGATATGGGGTGCATCGTCCGGCGAGGGGCTTTTGATATAAACCTCGCCCCGGGATGTGGGCTGAAGGTTGCACGCGCTTGCCGTGATAGCAGGGAAACGGTGAAGGGGGTCACCAAACTTGTCGAGTGACAGCGGCTGCATGTGAAATTGCAGATTGGCGCGCGTCTGAGACGGGTCAGACCGGGTGAAAATGCCGACTTGTGAAGGCGCCATAGTGAGTGGACCTTTGCGGAACAGTGCATAATCGAGCGCCATCTTCGCCTTGCCGAAAACTGAGTGATAGGTCTCGTTCAGGGTTCGGGTGTTCTGGACCTTGTAGATGGCGCGTTGCTGGAGATGGTCCTGCAGGTTTGCGCCAATCAGCTGTTGATCGACCAGTGGCCAGATTCCGGCTTCCTGAAGCCGTTTGCCCGGTCCGATGCCGCTGCGCTGAAGGATCTGAACCGAGCCAATACTGCCTGCGCTGAGAACCACACTTGCCCGGGCTTTGAAGTTCAGGCTAACGCCGTCTCGTGAGCCGACCAGACCCGTTACGCGTCCTTCATCAATGATCAGGGATTCTACGCAGATATTGGTTTCCACCTGGAGATTGGGACGCGACATGACGGGTTTGAGGAAGCCCGTGGCAGTGGACCAGCGAAGGCCCCGCTTCTGATTGACGTGGAAATAGCCAGAGCCTTCATTGTCGCCGGTGTTGAAGTCTGGCGATTTCGGAATGCCCATTTCTTCGGCGGCGTCGCGGACGGCATTGAGGATCGGCCAGCGAAGGCGGGGTTCTTCGACCCGCCACTCACCGCCCGCGCCATGATGATCGCTATCTCCGAGGAAGTGATCTTCAATCCTTCGAAACGCGGGCAGGACGTCGTCCCAGCCCCAGTCGGTCAGACCAGCGGCTTTCCACCCTTCATAGTCTTCCTTCTGGCCGCGCATGGAGATCATGGCGTTGATAGCGGACGAACCACCAAGCGTCTTGCCGCGCGGATAGGCCAGCGAACGTCCACCGAGACCGGGTTGAGGGGTGGTCTGGAACATCCAGTCCGATCGCAGATTGCCGATGGCAAAAAGATATCCGATCGGCACTTTGTACCAGATCCAGTTATCCTTATCGCCCGCCTCGATCAGGAGGACATTCAGATCAGAACGTGCCGAAAGCCGGTTTGCCAGAACACAGCCTGCA
Source organism: Ponticaulis sp. (assembly GCA_002699325.1). GTDB lineage: Bacteria > Pseudomonadota > Alphaproteobacteria > Caulobacterales > Hyphomonadaceae > Ponticaulis. Next base: position 27,005 of record PABS01000053.1, read on the forward strand.
GACCCGGCGCCGACGATAATGATATCGAATTCGCGGTCGTTACCCGACATGAAAATTGTCACGAAAGACAGGGGAGAGCCCGAGCCAGAAGCTGGCCGGGCTCGCCGCCCTGACTATTCGCCGTCGATCAGGATTGCGCCTTCAACGTCGAAGTAATCTGTATCGACTTCGGAGACCGTGTTGAAACGCATGGCGACAACATCGTCTGGTGTAACGGTTGGCCAGAAGGGAAGGCCGCGCGCGTTCGGATCGCCATGACGGGCAAAGGAAATCCACGCTTCGCTTACCTGATCGGCTATGCCCTGTGGCGCTTTCGTATCGCCGACCATGGATTCTGAGTTTTCCAGCGTGTCGAAGGCGAAAGGAATTTCGAGGGCGTGCGGGGTCTTGTAGATGCCATCCATAACAGGCGTTTCCCAGTCGAACTGGTAGAGCCAGACGGGTGCCGCGCCTTCTTCTGCTTTCTTTTTGGCCTGACGCACGGCGTTTGAAGAGTAGCGAACATCTGAGGCCATTGCGACGAGGATCTGACCGTCAGAATAGTCCGGGAATTCGCCGCGATAGGCTTCAACGATGTCTTCGAACTCATCTTCGGTGACGAATTCGCCAATCAGGCTTTTCACCGCCTGAAAGCTGAGCTTTGGCTCGCCTGCGCCAGGACGCATCAGCCAGAGCGACAGCTCATCTTTGTTTGAGCCGATCAGCATGGGGACATCAGCGTTTGGCTGTGGGTCAGGCGCTGTGAAGGGATCATATTTCAGCGAGCGTCCATCGACGACCGGGCCCCAGGAGAAACTTCTGCTGGACATAGCGGCTGCTTTGCGGAGGCCCGCAATGATTTCGTCCTGGCTAAGCGCCTTCAGCGCGTCGATGTCGCCGTCTTCAATTTCGACAGCTTTGAAAAAGTCGAGCGTGTCCTTATGGGCCTGCTCCGGTGTGCGGAAGCTGAGCATGGAGCCGGACTGGACGATGGCGCGGTCGAACAGACCTTCGGCCATGCCCATGGCGTTCAGAACGGAAACCTTACGACCACCGCCGGACTCGCCAAAAATTGTGACGTTATCCGGATTGCCGCCGAAATTTTCGATATTGTCGCGGACCCATTTGAGGGCATGAACCATGTCGAGTGTGCCAACATTGCCGCTGTCGGCATAGGCGGGGTCGTCCGTCATGCCAGCGAGGTAGAGATAGCCAAGCGCATTGAGCCGGTGATTGATGGTGACGACGACCACATCACCGCGATTGGCGAGGTTTACGCCTTCATAGGCAGT
>PABS01000054.1 GCA_002699325.1 Ponticaulis sp.
TTCGATGGGAAGGTCATCTGCATAGACGATCGAGCCGGCGTGTCGGATTTCACACCCCAGGGCGAGTGCATAGCGGCGCACCGGATCTTTGAAGCCGCCACTGCGCTTGGTGACCGCAACGGCCAGGCAAAGATACTTCTTGCCATCCGGTGTTTCGGCGAGTTGCCGCTGTATGCGATTGGGCGTCTCGCCTGTTCCACGGTGAACTGGATCTGGTGCGGATCAAATCTTGGATTGATGGTGCAGAATATGGCCAGCAGCGGTGACGCCATAATAGAGTTCGAAGTGACGGCGTGTATTGAGGGCAAGCGAAGCGATGCAGGATTGATGAGGCAGAGCTTCAGCCGCCAACTTCGATGTGAGTTGGTCTGCGCGTGCTTTTGTTTGCCGGTATGACTGGAGCCGAAACTGGCCGTCTTCATCGACAGACGAGATGTTGAGATCGCCGTGCTGACGCGCTGCATAACTCAGAATATCTGGAATACTTAGCGCGTGATCCTGCATCAGATATGGCGTCATTTCGGGTTTTCCTCACCCCATTTTTGTTTCTTGTTCTTTCGGATAAGTATGTGGGAAAGCCCGGTACGCGCTTTACTCAGCGAGCGTTCTTCTTTTTCCGCAAAGGAACACGTTCGTCGCGGCGAAAGCCTGAGCCTGCAGGCTGCGCGAGATACGCTTTGGCAAAGATGGGGCTGCAGCAAGCCTGCCGATTTCAGTCTGAAGCTGTGTCCGGCGCCGGTCCAAGCCTGCTGAACGCATCTGGTCTTTTAACCAGGTATAATCCGAGCCTGCGCCCTCATGCTCATGCCATGACGCCCGGACATCAGTGCACAAGGCGCCAGAGGAGGCTCGGAAAGTTTGAGGTGGAGCTTGATTGCTTCAAAGCGGCTAAACAGCCTTAGCGCCCGTACTCGTATTTAAGTGTCTCGGATAGTTCTCTGACGGGCGGGGAAGGCAACGCCGAAATGGTTTTGTACGGCGGTGTCGGGTTTGTCCGGTTTGCCAGGCTGCCAGAACTTAAGCAGTCGAGGCGCACTGCAAAGCTATGACGATAAACGGTGAGAAGCTTCGCTTGCCTGTCCGGCCATCCTCTCGCCGCCCGGTGAGTTCAATCGGTTCGTGCCTTTGATCTCTCGCTTAGCTCATGAAACCCAGCGGCCATGAAGCTCGCCATTCTCTCTTTAATCGCCTCAAAGTCATCCGACTTACAAAGCCCGCCGGAAAGTCGGTCAATACGGCCTGTGCGACCAAGGGTCAGCATCAATGAGCCGGTAACAAAGTGATACCCCCAGAAGAGGTCTTCGCGGGAGCAGTCAGGCAGAGCTTTTTCAAGAATACCGATAAGGCGCAGAATGAGCGGATCAAAGTGATAATCGAAAAGCTCGGCGCCATATGGCGTGTTGGATGACTGCGCACCCAGTGCACCATAGTTCTTCCAGCCCTCGCCTCCCTGAATATAGAGATCGAGATCGGTGTCGAGGAATGCGCGCAGGGCGCCTTCTACCGTCGGTTTGTCGCCGCTCGCCTTCTCGTATTCGTCCAGTGCTTTCATTCGGAGCGAGCTCGTCACACCGGCCCGGCGTGCGATCACGGCGTCGAATACGCTCTTCTTGTCGTCGAAGTAATAGTTCAGCAGGGTGTGGTGGACACCTACGCGTTTTGCAATGTCTTTCAGCGTGACGCCGTTGAAGCCGAACTGCGCGAATAGGTACTCAGCTTCGTCAAGGATTTGTTCCATTGTTTCAGCGCGCTGCTCAGCCTTCGTCATACGACGGCGCTTGGGGGCAGTATTCGTCATTCAGTCAATCAGCCATTTCTTTTGTCTTTGTCTGATGAAAGCCAATCGCGTGACATGTCAACTTCAAGCAAGGCCAACATAACAGCACCTTCATTCTGAAAACCCGTATGCCTGCGCCTTGTCCTGCTCACATCTCGGATGTTCGCCCTGTTGTCGGGATAGTGTGGCGCATAGCTGTGACCTTCTCAATACATCATGAAGATAATGTTCATTATCATAAGAGTGAATATTATTGACAGGTCATGCTTTCTGCATTTGTATCGCCGGATAAGCGGGAAAACCCGCAATACATCGGGAGGAAAATACAATGCGATTCATGGCATCTGTTTCGATTATTTCGTTGCTGGCGCTCGGGGCGCCGGCTCTTGCTCAAGTCACTTCAGCACCTGAAACCAGTGAACCCGCGCAGGAAGAAGAGGCGCGCCAGGAGCGTGTCATCGTCACCTCGACGCGTCGTGAGCAAGATTTGCAGGACGTGCCTCTGGCCGTCACGGCCTGGCAACAGGAAGCACTGAGCGAAAAAGGCATTGTCAGCTATGATGGCCTGGCTCGCGAAACACCCGGCATCGTCCTGAACCAGCCAACAGCAAACTTCAACACGATCACAACCCGCGGCATCGCAACCAACGGCTACGGCGCAAATCTGCAAGCGGCCACTGCGATCTATATCAACGAACTGCCGATCTCGAGTAACGGCAACTCCACGATCCTCGATCCGACGCTTTATGATGTTGAGCGGGTGGAGGTCCTGCGCGGCCCGCAGGGCACGCTTTTTGGCGCGAACTCCTTGTCTGGCGCAGTGCGCATCCTGACCAAAGCGCCCAACCCTAATGAGTTCGAAGCCTCGGCTCTTGTCGATTTCGGCCTGACAGATGGTGACGCTCTGCGACAGCGCTATAATGGCATGGTGAACATGCCTCTGATTGAGGACAAGCTGGCGCTTCGCGTCGTAGGCTTTTATCGCGACGAAGATGGCTGGGTCGACAATATCGGTACGGGTATTGAAGGGGCCAACTCATTGGAGGCCGTCGGTGGACGCGCACACCTGTTGTGGGAGCCAACCGATAATTTCGACGTGGGCTTGCTGATTATTCACGAGGACAACGACCCTGCCGATTCGGGTCTGACGAACCCGGACCGCGGTGAATTCATCCGTTTGACCGAGCGTCCTGACCTCTTCCAGTCGGACTTTACAAGCTACAACCTCACCGCCAACTGGGAAATGGACTGGGCGACCCTGACGAGCTCCTCGACCTATTCCAATATTGACGGGCTCTTCATCGTCGATCTCGCCGGCACGTTCAATCAGGCCATTCCGTTTGCGTTAGACGCTGTTGGTTCGGACGAGAATTTCGTTCAGGAAGTTCGTCTTGTTTCTGCCGAGGGTGGTGACTGGGACTGGACCGTCGGCGGCTTTTATTTCAACAAGCGCCGCGATATCGACTACGACTATCGCTCATCACTCGACTTTCTTCAGACACGAAATCTGACGGGCCTCCCAAACGAGTATTATCAGAGCTATAGCGGATATTTCGACGCGATTGAATCTGCCGCTTTCGGTGAATTGACCTATCGCTTCTCAGAGCAATTCTGGCTCACCGGCGGGCTGCGATACACCGAAACCTCTGTGCAGTCACATACACTTGCTGGCGGTTACAATTCCAACTATCTGGCCGTTGCACTCGGCGGCTTTTCGAACGTCGCGCTGACCGTGGTTCCAGTCGCGGCAGCAGACGGCCAGAAGGTCGAAGCCGACAATATGTCCTATAAGGTCAGCGCCTCGTACAAGCCCATGGATAACCTGACGACTTACGCGTCGATCTCAACAGGTTTCCGGTCTCCGGTCGCAAATGCGCGGGCAGGATCGGTCAGTCTCGTGGATCCGAATGATCTTGTCATTCCAAACGGCGCTGACTCAGACGAGCTGACAAATTACGAAGTCGGCATGAAGGGCACCTTCCTGAACGGCAAGCTCGTTTCCAACCTTTCAGCTTATTACATTCTCTGGGAGGATATTCAGGTTCAGGCGAACCGGCTGTCAGACCAGGTTCAGTTCGCGACCAATATTGGTGAAGCCGTCAGTCAGGGTATTGAGTTTGAAGTTGGCTACTATCCCGGAAATGGATTCAGCCTGTTTGTGAACGGGTCGCTGAACGACACCGAAATCACAGAGCTAACGCCCGAAGAAGCAGCAATTTCAGGCGCGGAAGAAGGCCTGCAACTCGCTATGCCGAACTTCCAGGGCGCGGCCACGGCACGCTACGACTTCGACATTGGCGACATGGATGCATTCGTGTCCGGCACGGTCGCTCATGTGGGTGATTTCCCGGCAATGTTGCCGAACACGCCCGGTCAACCAAACCTGCCAGCGGCAACCTTCGACTACTCGGACGCTTACACGACTTTGAATCTGCAGGCTGGCATCGAAAAGGACAACTGGAAGGTGACCGGCTATGTCGAGAATTTGTTCGACGACAATTCGGTCACATATGTCCACCCGGAAGCCTTCACCGATGCACGTTACGCTCGCTTGCGCCCGCAGACCATCGGTGTCCGCCTGAGCCTCGACTATTGATCGGGGCCGTGTCGTGCAGGATCTGAAAGATAAACTGAGGTTTGGAAAATTGCAGCGCCATTGCAGCGAAGGCCTTTTGCCTTTGCTGCTGGCCGCCGGGCTGATTGGGCAGACAGGATGTGTCGCACCCTCTGAAACACGCCTGGCATCTTCCGAACAATCGATCGTGGTGGATGCTCCCGTGGGGACGCTTAAGGGGGAAGCCCTGGACGGCGTTACGGTGTATCGCGGCGTTCCCTTCGCGCTCGCTCCAACAGGTGAACGTCGTTGGGTCCCGCCAGAGCCTTTCCCGGATTGGAAGGGTGTTCGTCAGGCAGAAGAGTTTGGTCCGGCCTGCGTGCAGCCGCCATCGCGGCCCGGCAGTATCTACCAATGGGATCTGCCATCGGTCAGTGAGGATTGTCTCAACCTGAACGTCTGGGTTCCGGACGGGGCGGAAGATGCACCCGTGTTCGTGTGGATTCATGGCGGATCGCTGGTGACCGGGGCAGGCAGTCAGAGCATGTATGACGGAGAGAAACTGGCCCGCGAGTCCGGATTGATCGTTGTGACGGTCAATTATCGACTTGGTGTGCTCGGCTATCTCGCCCATCCGGAGCTGAGCGAGGAATCTGCACAAAACATTTCGGGCAATTATGGTCTTAAAGATCAGGTTGCGGCGCTGAAATGGGTCGAACGTAATATTGAGGCGTTCGGGGGAAACCCGGACAATGTGACGATTGCAGGGGAGTCAGCCGGCGCTCTCAGCGTGATGTTTCTCATGGTGTCTCCGGAAGCCAGAGGTCTGTTCGACAAGGCGATAGCCGAAAGCGCGTATATGGTTTCCATGGCGCCTCTTCGAGGCAGCGTGAATGGACACCCATCTGCCGAAAGCGCAGGGCTTGAGTTTCAGGAGAAAGCAAAGGCAGACTCCCTGGCTGAGCTTCGCGATATGGACGCAGAGAAGCTTGTTGAGATTGCGGGAAAAAGTGGGTTCACACCTTTTGGCGTCATCGATGATGTCTGGCTGACCGAACAGATGCCCGAGACTTTTGACAAGGGCGAGCAGGCACAAGTGCCTATCCTTGCGGGCTTCAATGAAGGTGAGATCAGATCACTCAGATTTCTCCTGCCGCCTGTGCCTGACAGTGAGGATTATGAAGCCGCCATTCGCGCCAGTCATGGCGCGCTGGCCGACCGTTTCCTCGACATGTATCCGGCTGATAAACCGGAAGTCAGCATGCTCGCGACAACGCGGGACGCCATGTATGGCTGGACGGCTGAACGGCTGGCTGCGTCTCAGTCTGCGGCAGGCCATCCCTCATATTTTTACTTCTTCGATCACAGTTATCCAGCTGCGGACAAGTGGGGACTTCGTGCCTTCCACGCCATGGAAATCCCCTATGTGTTTGGCACGCTCTTCGATGTGCCTGAGCCGTGGCCGCAAGCGCCGCGTACGGATAAAGAACGCAAACTCATGAGCGCAATGATGTCTTATTGGGCAAGTTTTGCGCGCGATGGTGTCCCAAGCGCGCCAGGGCAAGCCGAATGGCCGTCCTATGGTGAGGATGAAACGGGAATGGTGTTTGCCGACACGCCGAAAGCCTGGCCGGGCCTGGCCCGTTCGAGATTTGAGCTTCACGAGACGATCGTCTGCCGCAGGCGTGCCGATGGAACGCTTCAATGGAATTGGAATGTCGGCATTATCTCGCCGCCTTTGCCGCCGGAGGTTCCGCAGTGCAATTGAATGACGGCGCGATGCAGGATTATGCGCTGACGCTGGATCGGATGATCGAACATGCAGCGAAATGGCATCCTGAAAAAGATGTTGTTACGCGCCGGTTCGATGGAAGCATCACGCGTGCTGGCTATGCTGACGTATATGGTCGCTCCCGAAAGGTCTCGGCGGTGCTTCAGAGGTTCGATACGAAGTATGGTGATCGTGTCGCGACCCTTGCCTGGAATTCACAGGCCCATATGGAATGCTGGTACGGCATTATGGGATTGGGTGCGGTGTGCCACACACTCAATCCACGCCTCACAGAAGAGCAGCTCGCATGGATGATCGGCCAGTCTGAGGCGCGCATTCTGATCGTGAGCGAAGACCTCCTGCCGCTCGCCAGCAAGATCGCTGGTCTTGCGCCTTCGCTGAGCGAAGTTCTTGTGATTGACACAATGGGTCCGAAGGCGCCTCAAATTGAGGGGCTTCCGAATGTTCAGGCGTTGGAGCCTTTGGTCGCAGATGCTGACCCCGGCGCTGTCGTCTGGGGTGACTTCGCTGAAACAACGCCTTGTGGACTTTGCTTTACCTCAGGCACGACCGGTCAGCCGAAAGGTGTGACGTATACCCACCGGGGAAGCTATCTGCATACGCTGCGCCAACTGCAGTCAGATGTCAGCGGGCTCAACTCGCATGACGTGGTTTTGCCAGTTGTGCCCATGTTTCACGCGAATGCCTGGGGACTGCCATATTCGGCTCCGGCGACGGGCGCCCGGCTTGTCTTCTCGGGCCGTCAGGCAGATGGCGAAACCCTTGCGCGTCTGATTATTGCTGAGGGGGTGACTGTGGCTGTCGGGGTTCCGACTGTCTGGCTGGACGTATTCGACTATCTCGATGCGAACGGGCTCGATGTGCCAAGCCTGAAGCGGGTCATGGTTGGTGGCTCGCCCATGAATTCTGCCTTGATGCGAAGGATCGAAGCTCGCGGAATTGCTGTGCAGACCACCTGGGGCATGACCGAGCTTTCGCCGCTCGGAACGGCTGCACCTCCCGGCGATGCCCGTTCGCCCGACACGGCTGGGCGACCCGCGCTCGGCATTGATCTGATGCTGACCGATCATGAGGGCGAACCGCTGAAAAAACAGCGCGAGAGCGAAGGTCATCTTTGGGTGCGGGGGCCGTCTGTGGTCGAGCGCTATTTCGGGCAGGATGAGCCGGCGACGCGAAATGGCTGGTTCCCGACGGGCGATCTTGCTCAAATCAGTCAGGACGGACAGCTCTTTATCACCGGTCGTGCGAAGGACCTGATCAAATCAGGTGGTGAATGGATCAACCCGACCGAGATTGAAGCGGTTGTGTCGGGTCTGCCGGAAGTCGCATTTGCTGCCGTTGTCGGACGCCAGCATGACAAATGGGGTGAGCGCCCGGTGCTTCTGGTGCAGTTTCGTGAAGGCGAGAGCCTGGCAGACGACACTCTGCGAACGACGCTGAAAGCGCACGTGCCGTCTTGGTGGTTGCCGGATGCTGTCATCCGCATACCCGATATGCCGCTCGCTGCGACCGGTAAAATCGATAAGATCCGCCTCAGAAGCCTCTATGGAGCAGCCTGACTGCAAAGGAGCCGAACATGAAGGGATCCATCTTCGTTCTCATTGCCGCGTGTCTGGTGCCGCTGGCAGCGACCGGCTGTATGAGGGAGAACACAGTTTCCTCCCGAGGGCCGCTTGCGCAGGGATCGGCTATGTCGGGGCCTGTCGTCAGCGTCGCTCAGGGTGATGTGCGGGGCGAGACGCAGGGATATTTGAGCGTGTTTCGGGGCATCCCCTATGCCGCAGCACCGGTGGGTGATCTTCGCTGGAAACCGCCAGCCTCGGCAGAAACTTGGGAAGGCGTTTTTGACGCGAGCCAGTTTGGGCCGAGCTGTATTCAGCCGCCCATCCCGCCCACCAGCATTTATTACGATCCGCCGGAAACATCCTCGGAAGATTGTCTTTCACTGAACATCTGGACACCTGAAGATGCCGAAAAGGCGCCCGTCATTGTGTGGATTCATGGTGGCTCCCTGCGAATGGGGGGTGCCGCCCAACCCGTCTATGATGGCTCCGCCTATGCTGAACGAGGCGTGGTTTTTGTCTCGATCAATTATCGTCTCGGCGTGCTCGGCTGGCTCCCGCATCCCGAGCTTGTGGCTGAAAGCCCTGAAGACTTGTCGGGCAATTACGGTTTGATGGATCAGATCGCTGCACTTGAATGGGTGCAGGCGAATATTGCCGCGTTTGGTGGCGACCCGTCGAACGTCACGATCATGGGCGAATCTGCTGGTGCACTGAGTGTGACCTATCTGCTGACCAGTCCACCAGCCGATGGCCTGTTCGACAAGGCGATCATCCAGTCCACCAACGCCCGGAATTTTGCGGAACTCGGGCACGAAAGCTTTGGCCGTCCCCCGGCTGAGACCATCGGGTCTGACCTGTTTGCAAAGCTCGAGCTGAATTCGCTTGAAGAGGCCCGGGCAGCGGACGCGCAGGAGATCACCAATCGCGCAACGCTGGCGGGCTATGCGCCTGAGGGGACGATTGACGGCTATTATCTGCCTTTGCAGATCAATGAGGCTTTTGACGCTGGCGAGGTCGCCAGTGTTTCAGTGCTTGCTGGATTCAATAGTGGCGAGGCACGGACATATCGCATGCTGCTGCCACCTAAGCCTGACTCCTCAAATGCCTATGAGACGGCGATAAGCGAGCGTTATGGCGATGAGGCCGGTGCATTTCTGGCGCTTTATCCATCTGATGATGTGGATGACTCCATGCTGGCGGTAAACCGAGACAATGTCTTTGGTTGGGCAACAGAACGGATCGCTCACAAGACTGCCGACGCGGGTCGTCCTGCCTATTTTTATGTCTTCGATCACTGCTATCCCAGCATGGCGGCACGCGACCTTTGTTCATTTCATGCGAGCGAATTGCCGTTTGTCTTTGGCACGACGGGCAATGCGCGTTCTTACCCGCCAGAATGGCCTGAACCACTAGCGTCAGAGGCTGAAACACTCTCCGAAGTGCTCGTGGATTACTGGGCCTCATTCGCCAGAACGGGACGTCCCGAGAGCGAGCGCGGACCGGACTGGACGCCTTACAATGAGAATGAAGCCTACCTCCATATCGGAGATGTGCCCGAGCTCCGCCATGACCCGTACCCAGGGATGTTCGAATTTCATGAAGGGCTTTATCGGCAACGTCATTCCGCGGGTGATGGCTGGTTCCTCGGTGTCGGCCTGAGTGCCGAGCCGCTCGAATAGCGAAATCTACTCTTCAGTAGATACTTTCTTGTTTGGCGCGATGAATGTCATTTCGGCCTCGTAGCTGTCTATCCAGTTTTCGGGCGGCAAGGGTAACGGCTTGCTTTCCGTCTGACGGGCAGGGGTGAAGCTTGGACGCGGGTTTGGACTGCGTATCTGTTCGAGCCAGATGACACCGTCATACTCTCCGCTGTTTCCGCGCGTGGTGACCAGGTCCAGATCCCCGTCGCCATCCATATCGCGCGCGATGAAAGCGTCATACATGCCGCGCACGCGTCTCGAAATATCATGACGAACCCATTGGTCCGTCGGGTCTCCGGTATTTTCAAACCAGGCGATCCGGCCCACGGTCGATGAGGGTGTCACATTCGGCTCATCATAATCCCGCGAAGCTCCGGAATAGCCACCCTCCAGGACATTTAACCCGGAATATCCGCCCGTGATTGCATCCAGATCGCCATCACCGTCTATGTCAGCCAGTTCGATGCCGATAACGACATCAGGCAGAATGTCGCCAATGCGATAATAAACCCAAGGCTCATCCAGCGTCTCTGGCTGTTTCAGCCAGCCCAGTGAGGCCAGAAGCGGAGACCCATGGATTGACGCGGGTGTTTCGTGCACAGCCACGGCGAGATCTACCCGCCCGTCACCATCGATATCTTCGAAATCGGTCTGAAAGCCGTTGGACGTAGCTTTCCAGTTTTCCGGCGCATCAAATCCCGGAGCAATCTCGATAGGGTGAGGCGTCACTTGAATGCGGCCATCTTCGCGGGTCCCCGTGTTCTCAAGCAGCGTCATGGACTGATGCAGCCTGGCAGCCGCAAGCACATCGATATCGCCGTCCTCATCGACATCGACCGGCATGGCAGTGTTTGGCACAACGTCGCGCGACAAGACCTGTTCGCGCCAGCTCGCGGGATCGAGCGGATCACCATCAATCAGGAAAAGCGATGTGGGTCTTGCAGCAGAGGGAAGGGAGGGGTCAATGATGTCGGCGGCACCTTTATTGGCGCCAAGAACATCCATTCGGCCATCCCCATTCACATCAGCGATGAATGTTCTCAGCCAGGATCCGCGTTGCTGCGTGGCAGGCGGAATGAGGCGCTGCCAGCGCTCAGTCCGTGCGGCGTCTCCTGGATTCTGGAAGTAGATCAGATGCGCTTCCTCGCATGCCGCAACGAGATCCGGCCAGCCATCGCCGTTGAGATCACCAATCGCCACATCTTCTATTGCGGCAACTTCAGCGCCTTCACCGATTGTGATGCTGGTCCAGACGTCGGGATTTTCCGTCGCGAAGGCGATCCGCAAATGATTGGAATCCTCATGCACGGACACAATGTCTGGCAGTCCGTCTCCATCGATGTCGGCCATCTGGAGTCCGTCGGCGCCCCGTATCGGTACGCCGCCATTGACGCCCTGATCATCAATCCGGTGTTCCCGCCATGAGATGAACTGCCCATCCCGCGCCTGGGCTCTCGAAGGCGTATCGGCCACACTTAGCTCAACTGCGTTCTGGTGAAGACAGCCTGTTAGTGCCAGCGTCAGTGCTGCTATTGATGCGCCGTTTCGCCAGATCATGCTTTTCGCCTCGCAATATCTTGCCGTACCGTCTTTGCCGCCAGAACATAGTGGATGACAGACCACATTGCAGCGATTGTTCCACATAGGACCATGGCTGTGCCAAGCGGGGTCTCGAGTCCATTTGTCGTGAACATATCACTTAGAAAACCCACAATCACCGGTCCAAGGCCGAGGCCAATCAGGTTCAGCACAAAAAACAATACGGCAGACGTCAGCGCACGCATCCGTCCACTGACCAGATTGTGCGACACGGCCAGAACAGCGCCGAGATAAGCCGCCGACAGGAAGTGAAACGGCACTGTCATGATCAATGCGAAATAGACCTGGCCGGTCAGAAGAATAACCAGCTGAACAGGAACGAGAAATGCGGTCAGGATTGCCGGCACCCAGAGATACCAGCGCACATCTTTTGCACCGAACTTGTCAGCGAGCCAGCCTCCGCAAAACGATCCGAGGCCGCCACCAAAACCGGTCGTCAGGGCCATCCATGCGCCAATCGTGCCAAGATCCAGTTCATGGGTCCGCAGGAAGAAAGACGGCAGCCAGTTGCCAACACCATAAATGATGAAGGCCTGAAGACTGGCTGCCAGTGCGATGTGGCGGAAGGAAACGCGCGTCCAGAGGAGACGTGCCACATCGATAATTGGCGGGGCGGGATCAGTAGAATGCTGTTGCCCTTCCGACCATCCCCGAATGGGTTCACGCACAGTGAGCAGCACCAGAAGACCAAGAGCAACACCCGGGACGCCGACGACAAAAAAGGCCAGCCGCCAGCTGAAGGCCTCGGCTAGAAAGCCGCCTGCCGCGAAGCCAATCAGGATGCCGATATAAATCCCGATCGAATAGATCGAGAGTGCCAGTGCGCGGTTCTTAGGTTTGAAGATGTCCGAGATCATGGAATGTGCTGGCGGACTGCCACCTGCCTCGCCGACACCCACGCCGACGCGCGCCAACAGTAAGTGAGCATAGTTTCCTGCGAGACCGCACATCGCCGTCATCACGCTCCAGACGGTCACGGCGAGGGCGATGATGCTCCGTCGCTTGCCCTTGTCCGCCCATCGGGCGATCGGAATGCCACAAATGACGTAGAACAGAGCGAAAGCAAAGCCGGTCAGCAGTCCGAGTTGTGTATCTGAGAGGTTCAGTTCGGCTTTGATCGGCTCTTGCAGGATCACAAGCAACTGGCGATCAACGAAATTGAAGATGTAAACAATAGTCAGAACAGCGAGTACATAATAGCGGTAAACTGGCCTCGAATAAGGCGTTTTTTCCGGCACGTGCTCTGCGTCTGATACAGTTTCGCCAACGCCCCCCGGGGCGATCGGATCCTTGCTCATCTTTCCTCCCGCGGGCTTCAGCGTCCCGTCGAATTTTTCATATCTGGAGTGTGCATGAACCATGCAGCTCCCGAGAGTAAGATATTCACTCAATAGAGAGTGAAGTCAATGTGTGATGGGGATGTGCCCGTCTCGAGACCGGGTGCTCATGTTAATTCTGGACGGAAAGGCAGGTCGGGAAGACAGCCTCTCAAAGCGCCGAATAGAGATTTCTTATATTCGTGGCGCAATGTTGGAGATCTTTTTCGGAACGGAAACGGCGCGAAAACGGATATGAGGACAGTACGGACCTCAGCTGGCGCCTTTGTTCTGAGAACTCTTTGGCCACCGAGAAGGTAAGGGCGAACGAGGGTCGCGTTTCATGTCTGAGATCAGCTCTTCGGGGGTAAGATCGAACGAGCAGAGCCCGGTTGCGTCATGCGCCTAACGGGCAACGTCACCCCAGCTGCAAAGTCCAATTCAGTGATCGCGCCGATGCTGACGGCCTCGTCAGAAGCCGTCAGCTGGAGTTGAACCTCCTGGAGTTGGTCGAAAACCTGGACGTTTCAGGTCGCCCGGTTCGTCAGTCGTCATTTCCGGTAAAGACGACTTCACCATTCTTCATGACGGTTTCGATCGCTCGCAGGGCGCTTGTGTCTGCCAGCGGATCTTCAGACACGATAAGAATATCGGCCAGATAGCCGGGTTTGATCTTGCCAAGCTGATCGCCTACGCCGAGGTCATCGGCGGCAAGGCTTGTCGCCGTCTTGAGGATATATGCTCGATCGAGGCCGGCATTCTGATAGATGTCGAGCTCGATATGCAGTGAGTTGCCATAGTCGATGAAGGGTGAATCCGTTCCGGCGACGATCTTTCCACCATTGTCGATGATGGTTTTGAGCGTCTTGCTCATGGGGCCTACCTGCCGAGTTCCGCCGCGGGTCATAAGAGACAGGGTCGGCGTGACGACCAGACCAGATTGAGAGATCAGAGAGGTGACGTCCTGATAGGCGTACCCCAATGCGGAAATCTTGAGCGAGTAGCCACGGCGGCTGGTTGCGCCGAAATGCTCCATATGATCGAGACCGTTTGCAACAGACGGGTAGAGCTCGTGAGTGGTTACCGGAATGCCGCTCTCATGCGCCATCTCAATGACAGCTTTCTGGACGGTATAATCCTGTCGGACATAGCTCTTGTAGAAATCAAGCTCCAGCTCTTCGGAAAGGCGCATAGAGTCTTTCGCGCGCTCAACCGTGCCAACAGTTTCGGACACACCATAAGAAACCCGCGCGCCTTCATTCAGTGGGCCTGCTGTGAAGACGCGCGGAGCCGGACGGATACCCGCCGCGGCAGACTCGCGACGTTCTACCGAGTGGTATGGGTCATCACCCGTCTCTCGTACCGTCGTAATTCCGTATGAAAACCAGAGGTCTCCCAGCGCCTTGCCCTGGCTGATAGACTGGTGGGTGTGGTTTTCCATCAGGCCCGGCAGCACATAGGAGCCAGACGCGTCTATGAACTCGCCCTCAATCAGAGAGTCATCTGCCGGGTGAATGTCTTTTACAATGCCGTTCTCAATGACGATATCGACATTCTCGGTATAGGTGTCCGCGACGCCATCGAACAGATAACCAGCCCGAAGTGTTGTCACGCCTTCCGGCATGTCCACGGTCCAGTCTGGCTTGATATCCAGCGTGGTTGTGTCGCCGCTGG
>PABS01000055.1 GCA_002699325.1 Ponticaulis sp.
GTCCGGANGTCCGCGAATTCTATCAGCTGGAACGCATCTGGGCGGGAAGTTCCCACATNACNGACGCGCANTAACGCGCGGTNGGTTTCATGAAAATCACTTTGATTGCCGTTGGCCGCATGAAAAAAGGCCCGGAACGCGANCTCGTTGATGANTACNTCAANCGGGCNAAGGTTCTGGGCCGCCANCTCGGCGTGCGTGACGTATTGGAAATCGAAGTGGACGGCGGCGGCCGTCAGGATGCNGANGGCGAGGCCCTTCTGGCAAAGATCCCGGACGGCGCGCATGTCATGCTGTTTGATGAGCGCGGCAAGGACTGGACCTCGATTGATTTCTCGGACCGCCTCAACACGCTGAAGGATCAGGGCACCCCAAACCTTGTTTTCCTTATTGGTGGCGCAGACGGCTTCACCGATACGATCAAGTCTGACTATGCCGACAAGATCCGCCTTGGCTCACTCACATGGCCACACAAGCTCGTGCGCGTCCTGGCTGCCGAACAGATTTACCGCGCTTTGAGCCTGATGGCTGGCACACCTTATCACCGCGAGTAAGCCATGCGCCGGAAACGCTATCCCTGCCCCTGCTGCGGCTTTGACACGCTGGACGCCGCCGGAATATCGGAGGTGTGCCGGATCTGCTTCTGGGAAGATGAGCGCGAACTCTCAGGCACCAAGCTGGCTCTACTGGTCGAAGCGCAGCATAANTTCAAAGNTCATGGCCATGTCTTCCCTGCCGGTGCCGGTATTGTGANGGCACGGTATCCCACGCCCGCGCGCCGCGATTTGATACGATATGCCCTGAATGTCGTTCATGGACGCGAACCAGACGATCCCGTCTTGTTGGAAGCGCTTCTGCTGGCCGAAGAAATATCAAGCATGGACGACGACTANCTTGGNTCATCGATCAGCAGCGCTTTTTCAGCACTTTAATTTCGCGTTCGGATTCACTCTGATAGGTTGAAGCGATGATTCCGTCCCGGTTACGCCTTTGTCTGTTTGCGAGCATGCTGGCCTTTGCGCCAACGGCCTCGGCTCAGGAATCGGTNACCCAGGAAGAGCTGAAGTCTTACGAAGAACAACTNGNGGCTGACCGCCAGGCGCTGAAAGCCATTGAGGATGCGCAGAAATCTGCCAAGTCCGATCTGGCCAGCGTGAATGCGCAGCTGCTCTCTGCCGCCCAGGAAAGCGCGAGACGAGAAGAACGGGCGAGCGTGATCGAACGGCGCCTGATCGACCTGCAGGTCAATGAACGCGCAGCACGGGAACAACTGATGGCCGACCGGGAAGGGCTGAAAGACCTTCTGGCCGCACTGGTCGCCGCCTCTCGTCGCAAACCACCGGCCCTCGCCACCCATCCGGAGAACGTCACCGACGCCATCCGTGCCGCCATCATCATGCGAGATATGGCCGACGCTNTGGAGGACCGCTCGCAGGAACTGGCGGATGATATCCGAGAATATGCTGACCTCCTGGAATCCGTTCAGAGGGAAAAAGACCTCCTGGAGAAGGAGGAAACGCTTCTCTCTTCCAANCGNCAGGANATCGCNAAACTGGCGGCNATNAAGCGCGCNGCCTTTGAAGATGTCACNGGNGAGGCGGAAACGCTGCGTCGGCGAGTTGACGCGCTGGGTAAGAAGGCTGAAAACCTTCGGACCCTGCTCGCCAGTCTTGAGGAGTCTGGCCCGCTNGCCCCGTCACGCAAGCCTGCAGATCTGCGCGGCACACAGAAAATTGATCCGGCGCTGCCGCAGGTGAACGTTGCTGTACTCGAACGCCTCGGCCTTCCGGCGACCGGCCGGCTCATCCAGGCGTATGGCGATACGCTGCCTACAGGCCGGAAAGCAGAGGGAATTACACTAAGAACACGCGCAAATGCGCAAGTTGTCGCCCCATCTGATGCAATTATTGAATATGCCGGATCATTTCGCAGTTACGGCAAGATGTTGATATTGCGCACGGGCGATGGCTACCATATCGTATTATATGGCCTTTCTGATGTTTATACGACGTTAGGCCAATCGGTTCTTGCTGGTGAACCGATCGGGCAAATGACCAGCAGAACAGATGTGCAGCCTGATCTCCATATGGAGCTTCGCAAAGACGGCANACCTGAAGACCCGACCAAATGGATGTCCCGCGGGTCTGGATGAACGGGGACAGTAGAGGAGAGAGCTCATGCGCTCGTTGATGATGGGAACCACTGTCGGTGCAGTTCTTGGCCTTACGGCCATCGGCGTGACGTCGCTAGCCTGGTCGGCCAATGGACCGGCGAACGAACGCGAAGAGATCTACCAACAACTCGACCTTTTTGCAGAAATCCTGACACGGGTCCGTGGTGATTATGTCATCGATGTTGATGAAACAGAGGCCATGGAAGCTGCTATCAATGGCATGCTGTCCTCCCTCGACCCTCACTCAAGCTATCTTCCCGCCGAAGACTTTGAAGCCATGCAGGTTCAGTCCAGCGGTGAATACGGCGGCCTCGGCATCGAGGTCACCTCAGATGANGGCTATGTCAAAATNATNTCGCCAATNGACGANTCGCCNGCCAGCCGCGCTGATGTNCGNNCGGGCGATNTGATTTCNGCNATTAACGGCAAGTCNATTGTCGGNCTGCCTCTGAATGACGCCATCAAGGATATGCGCGGNGAAGTNGGNACNGANATCGANCTNACAATNATNCGNGCNGAAGCNGANGAACCGATCGAAGTCACGCTGACACGCGAAATCATCCGTCCNAANTCNGTTGTGCANGAAGTGCTCGACGACGANATNGGATATATCCGGATTTCNGCNTTCAATGAGCGCACCACGATCCTNCTNGATGAATCNCTCAANGCTCTGGAAGAACAGCTGGGNGAAAAGCCTGCCGGNCTGATCCTNGANCTNCGNAACAATCCNGGCGGGCTGCTTGATGAGGCGGTATCTGTCTCCAGNATGTTCCTGTTCTCNGGNGAAGTCGTNTCCACCCGTGGCCGNGANGCCCGNGANATTGANCGCTATAATGCNTCTCGNGGNGAGCGNTTCCCNGACGTGCCAATGATCGTGCTGATCAATGGCGGCTCGGCTTCCGCTGCAGAGATCGTTGCTGGTGCGCTTCAGGATAAGGGCCGCGCAAAAATTCTCGGCACAACCTCTTTCGGCAAGGGCTCAGTTCAGACTGTAATCCCGCTGAGCGCGCAACGTGGCGCCCTGCGTCTTACGACCGCGCGTTACTACACGCCATCTGGCCGCTCTATCCAGGCGACCGGTATCGAGCCGGATTATGAGGTATCCCAACGCGTTATCACCGAGGAAGACCTGGAAGCCATGCGTCGCTTCTCTGAAGCGGACCTTCCGAACGCGCTCGACAATGACTCCGGCATTGAGCGCCGCGAAATCCACATGCCGGATGATATGCCGCCTGAAGATTATGACGGCGAAGACTATCAGCTCGACAAAGCNATNGANCACATGCGCTCTGTGACGCTGACCAGNCTCGAAAAACCATCTGCAGGCTGATCNNNTTAAGANAATAGATGAAATTTGACCGGGTNAGGTGAACTTACCCGGCAATTTCTGCCTGTTTTTGCGAAGCGTTAAGGGTTGCCCGTCCACACAGGATGAAGACGTCTTCACATCCTGGGTTAACACATGCCTGCTCATCGCAAGCCACCACCCTCACCCCTCAAGACCGGTATTACGCATACCGCGATCGCTTTGCTCACCTTTGCTGGTTTGAGCGCCGCGGGCGTTTTTGCGATTCAGACGCTGGGTAATGCCGAACACGCCACACCAAAGCGAACTGTCGGATTATTCACAGCCGCACCCGTTGGACCCTTGCCTCTGAAAGAGCGGATGAGTGAGACGAGCGGTTTTAACGAACATCAGGTCTCTGGTCCTGACACACACGAAGATGAGCACACGCCAAACCTCGGCGTTGCCGATCCCGGCGCCGAGGACATGGTTCATGTCAGCGATGATCACGGCGCAACAGATCATGAGACGGAGAATAACGCTGAGCCTGATCCATCCGTCGCGCTGCCAAAAGCACCATTGCCCGGGATGAGTGAGCCGAGCCCACAAGGTGCACTCCCCATCATTGCTGCTGATGGTCGTAAGAGTTTTGATGTCTACCGGCGTCCCTTCTCCAATCCTGCCGGGCGACCAACCATCTCCATCGTCGTTGGTGGTCTGGGCCTCAATGCCCGGGTGACCGAAGCTGCGATCTCCGAGCTTCCACCGGATGTCACGCTGTCATTCGTTCCCTATGCACGCGATCTGCAGTCATGGGTGGATAAGGCACGCGCTGCCGGCCATGAAGTGATGGTTGAGCTGCCTATGGAGCCTTACGATTATCCCAATAATGACACAGGGCCATACACGCTGCTGACAACCGCCAATGCCTCTGAGAATGTCCGCCGACTTGAATGGCTTCTCAGCCGCGCGACAGGATATTTTGGCGTCACCAATTATCAGGGCGCGAAGTTCGCGACAGACAGTCGCGCCATCACCCCGGTTTTTGAAGAGCTGGAAGAGCGCGGCCTCGCCTTTATTCATGATGGGTCGGCACCCCGATCAGTTTTTGAATCCTCCGCAAACTCCGCAACGTTACCCTTCACTGAAGCTGCCCGTGTCATCGATGCAGAGCCTTCTGGCGGCGCGATTGACGAACAATTGCTGCACCTGGAGGCCATTGCCCTGCAACGCGGCTATGCGCTGGGCACAGGCTTTGCCTTCCCNATCACAATCGATCAGCTGCGTGACTGGTCGCAGACCCTGACATCCAAGGGATATCTCCTGGCGCCAGCTTCTGCCTTGCCGCGCACGACAACGGCTTATAGTCTGAGCAGTGATACAACACAGGCTATACATTGAACGACGGACCTCTACAGGGATCTCGCGATCCGAGACTCTATCGCCCGAATGTCGGCATAGCGCTCTTCTCTAAGCGCGGTCATGTTTTCCTTGGCCGACGCATCAACGCGCATGGACCATTTCAATGGCAAATGCCACAGGGCGGCATTGACCGTGGCGAAGATCCTGAGCAGGCAGCGCTCCGCGAAATGGAGGAAGAGATTGGCGTCTCTAAAAAGCTGGTCTCCATCCTCGAGGAGACAGAGGACTGGCTGTATTATGACTTCCCCTCAGATCTGAAAGCGCGCTTGCCGGGCCCCTATATCGGACAGCGACAGAAATGGTTTGCGCTCCGATTTGAAGGCTCCGATTCTGATGTCCGTCTCGACATCGCCACCCCGGAGTTCGATGCCTGGCGTTGGGCGGACCTGTCGGAGGTGTCTCCCCTGATTATCCACTTCAAACGTCCGGTGTATGATCAGGTCGTCAAGCGTTTCGCTCGCTGGACTGAGTCAGAATAAGACAAAAAAACCGCGCTCCAGTGCGCGGTTTCTAATTCTATCGCTTTTAAAGCGGCGCTTAGTGNTGCGCTTCNTCCAGGGCTTCAAGTTGAGCGCGNAGACGGTTGATATCACCTTCCGCCTTGAAGTAAGCCACCTGGTCATTACCTGCCTGAGAGCGCGCAATTTCAGCAGCGGCGATCGCGTCCTTGATACCGTCTTCATCGAGATCTTCGAGGCGGATCGCTTCTTCGGCCAGGATTGTCAGACCTTCNGGCGTTACGTCAGCAAAGCCGCCATGAACGAAATAGCGATGCACTTCATTGCCGTCGATGATCCGGATGCGTCCAGAGCGTAGTGTAGACATGAATGGCGCATGGTTCGGCAGCACACCGAACTCACCTTCACTGCCCGGCGCGATTACATGATCGACCTCACCGTGAAACAGTTCACGTGCAGGAGAAACAAGAGAGAAGTTCAGCTTGGCGTCAGACATGGAATTACCCGTTAAATCGTGTTCGGTGGGGTTTAACGCAAGACGCAGCAATGTCCAGTGCTGGCATGCCGCATCTACTGGATAAAGGCTTCGTCACCGTAATCCGGACAGGTTTTTACGCGCGTTGGGCCGTCAACCAGTTGCTCTGGCATGAGATAGCATTCGTCGAAAACTGAGCAATAACACANGCTGATCTCNACATCAGANGACGCATCCCGCAGCACCATTGCNGCCTGCTTGTTGTCGGTTCTGAAAATCTCTTCGATGTGTTCGGCAGTCAGGGTACGCCCTGCTATCTGAGACTGAAAATAGGACGGCCTCTGGCCCTCGCTGACAGCGCCTGTGGCCTTGAGAAAATCATTCCAGTCTCGCATCGGCGCGCCGTCATAGGTGATACGCACAGCTCGTACACGGCCGGGGCCGATCCCCCAGTTATAAGCTTTATAAGCGAAGTAACTCGCGTTCTCGTCGCCGATTACATGGCTCTGGGCAATCACCACCTCCGGCAGAACGCTCGCCGCTTGCTGCTTACGAACGGCGTCTGCCTCGCTAAGCGCCGCATAGAGGGCGACGACAGCTGTGAAGATACCTGCAACTGCTATGATGGTCTGCAAGATCGAGAGCCGCACGAAGATGCGCTCGGCCCGGCTCATCTCTCCTCTGGTCACGGGCTCACCACCTGGTTCATCGTCATTGAACATTGCTGACCCTCAAAAAAAACGACCGCATCGAATGATGCGGTCGCCTCGAGAATTGTTCAATGGTGGAAGCGGCTTACGCGGCTTCAGCAGCCATTTTCTGAGCCTTGGCCATAACTTCATCCATGTTGCCGCACATGTAGAAGGCAGGCTCTGGAATGTGGTCGTACTCACCAGCGATGAGGCCTTTGAAGCCTTTGATCGTATCTTCCAGTTTGACCTGAACACCAGGCGAACCGGTGAAGACCTGAGCAACGTCAAACGGTTGAGACANGAAGCGCTCGACCTTACGGGCACGGGCAACAACCAGTTTGTCTTCTTCTGACAGCTCGTCCATGCCGAGAATGGCGATGATGTCTTGCAGTTCTTTGTACTTCTGCAGGATTTCCTGAACGCCGCGCGCCACTTCATAGTGCTCTTTACCGACAACCATCGGATCAAGAATACGAGACGAGGAGTCGAGCGGGTCAACAGCCGGGTAGATACCTTTCTCAGCGATGGCACGGTTCAGAACCGTGGTCGCGTCAAGGTGAGCAAACGAGGTTGCTGGCGCAGGGTCGGTCAAGTCATCCGCAGGAACGTAAACGGCCTGGATCGACGTGATCGAACCTTTGGTTGTTGAGGTAATACGCTCTTGCAGGCCGCCCATGTCTGTTGCCAGAGTTGGCTGATAACCCACAGCAGATGGGATACGACCGAGCAGAGCAGACACCTCAGCGCCCGCTTGCGTGAAGCGGAAGATGTTGTCGACGAAGAACAGAACGTCTTTGCCTTCTTCATCACGGAAATACTCAGCCTGAGACAGACCTGTCAGAGCCACACGCGCACGTGCACCTGGAGGTTCGTTCATCTGGCCATAGACCAGAGCAACGCGGCTTTCGCCTTCGAGGTCGATAACGCCGGCTTCCTGCATCTCGTGATAAAGGTCGTTACCTTCACGCGTACGCTCACCCACGCCCGCGAACACAGAGTAACCGCCGAACAGTTTCGCGATGTTGTTGATCAGCTCCTGAATAAGAACCGTCTTGCCAACACCGGCACCACCGAACAGGCCGACCTTACCACCACGTGCGTATGGGCAGAGGAGGTCGATGACCTTGATACCCGTCACGAGAACTTCAGCAGATGTTGCCTGATCCACAAAGGCTGGCGCTTCGGCGTGAATGCCGCGGCGCTCATCCGTTGCGATTGGGCCACGTTCGTCAATCGGCTCGCCGACAACGTTCATGATGCGGCCCAGCGTTGCTGGTCCGACAGGAACCTGAATGGAATTTCCGGTATCTGACACAGCCTGACCGCGAACAAGACCTTCGGTCGAGTCCATAGCAATTGTACGAACCGTGCTCTCACCGAGGTGCTGTGCGACCTCAAGAACAAGGCGGTTGCCGTTATTGTCTGTTTCCAGCGCGTTCAGAATGGACGGCAGTTCACCGTCGAATTCAACGTCGACGACAGCGCCAATGACCTGGCTGACGCGACCGGTTGCGGAGGTGCTCATCACTGACCCCTTTTTCGTTGCAGATGTTTTGGTTGTTCCAGAAGTGGGTTTCGCCACCGAAGCCGCAGACTTCGGCGTAGATTTTTTAGGTGAGGTAGACTTGGCTGGCGCAGCTGTTGCTGTCACAGGTTCAGCAACTTTAGCAGCGGCCTTTTTAGCAGCTGGTTTCTTGTTCGGCTTGGCGTCTTCAGCGGACTTCGTCTGAGGCTTACAGGCGCCGCACGCGGCGACATCTTTGCGACCAAGGGTGTTCGCCTTCGTCTCAGCCTCAGGGTAAGTCTTGAATGGGCCATGCCAGACGTCAGCTTCGACATTATCCGCAGCACCGCCAACGCCCTTGCCATTATTGCAATAGCGGCAGTCAGACACGTGAATGCGTGCCCGGTTGCGGATCTTGTTTTCATAAACCCAGAAAGACATGCCTCAATCCCGTCCGATCAGAGCGCTTCTGCGCCGGAGATGATTTCGATCAGCTCTTTGGTGATCTGAGCCTGACGTGCGCGGTTATACTGCAGCGTCAGCTTATCGATCAGCTCACCGGCGTTGCGGGTTGCGTTGTCCATAGCGGTCATGGACGCAGCTTGCTCACCGGCCGCACTTTCGAGCAGGGCAGAGAGCACCAGCGTGTTCAGATAACGCGGCAGAAGCGCTTCGAGGATCGCTTCCTCAGACGGCTCGTAGATATAAGTCGCGCCTTTCAGATCGATCACCGGCGTATCTTCCGGCGGTTCAGCTGGAATCATCTGCTTGGCGGTCGGCACCTGGCTGATGACGTTCTTGAACTGCGAGTAGATCAGAGTCGCAACGTCAAACTCTTCAGCTTCAAAGCGCGCGTTAAGATCCTTACCAACTGCCAGAGCAATCTCAGACAGATCATCGCTGTTGCGTGCAGAAGACGTGTCGATGTGCTCGATCATCAGGTCACGGTAAGAGCGAACCAGCTGTTCGCGGCCTTTCTTGCCGATGGTGATGATCTTCACGGTTTTGCCTTCAGAGCGCAGACGGGTGATTTCCTCGCGCGCTTTCTTCACGGTGTTGGCATTGAAGCCACCGCAAAGACCGCGCTCGGCCGTCATGACGATCAGAAGATGCGTGTCTGATTTGCCGGTACCTGTCAGGAGCTTTGGCCCCTGACCTGAACTGGCCGCTGCCGTCAGGTTCGCGATTACGCCAGCAAGACGCTTGGCATAAGGCTTCGCCATCTCGGCTGCTTCCTGGGCACGGCGGAGCTTGGCCGCCGCGACCATTTGCTTGGCCTTGGTGATCTTCTGTGTCGATTTCACAGAAGAAATTC
Organism: Ponticaulis sp.; assembly: GCA_002699325.1. Lineage (GTDB taxonomy): Bacteria > Pseudomonadota > Alphaproteobacteria > Caulobacterales > Hyphomonadaceae > Ponticaulis. The sequence continues at coordinate 9,325 of PABS01000055.1, forward strand.
GGCCTTTAAGATCCTTCAAGCTGGGCATTTAGCCTACCGCCTTGTCGTTTAAGCGAAGTTCTTCGTGAACTCGGCGAGAGCGTCAGCCATCGCCTGGTTAATCTCGTCGGTCAGCTTCTTCTCGTCGCGGATTTTCGCGAGGAGATCAGACTTGTTGGACTCAAGCCAGGAGAGAAGCTCACGCTCATAGCGTGTTACGTCTCCAACTGGCACTTTATCCAGATAGCCGCGTGTACCGGCATANATGACCATGGCCTGTTGCTCGAGGCGCAGAGGCGAGAATTGCGGCTGCTTGAGAAGCTCGGTGAGGCGTGCGCCGCGGTCGAGTGTCTTCTTTGTAGACGGGTCGAGGTCAGAACCGAATTTCGCAAAGGCTGCGAGCTCGCGATACTGAGCCAGCTCACCCTTCATCGAACCAGCGACCTTCTTCATGATGTTGGTCTGCGCAGCAGAACCCACACGAGAGACCGAGAGGCCAACGTTCACGGCCGGGCGGATACCCTGATAGAAGAGGTCGGTTTCGAGGAAGATCTGACCATCGGTGATCGAAATCACGTTTGTCGGAATGTAAGCCGAAACGTCGTTCGCCTGAGTTTCGATGATTGGCAGAGCTGTCAGAGAGCCACTGCCGTGATCTTCGTTCAGTTTCGCCGCACGCTCGAGCAGACGAGAGTGCAGGTAGAATACGTCACCCGGATAGGCTTCACGGCCCGGAGGACGACGAAGCAGGAGTGACATCTGACGATAAGACACGGCCTGTTTTGTCAGGTCATCATAAATGATGAGTGCGTGCATGCCGTTGTCGCGGAAGAACTCGCCCATGGTCGCACCGGTGTATGGCGCGATGTACTGGAGCGGAGCAGGCTCGGAAGCCGTTGCAGCTACGATGATTGTGTAATCAAGGGCGCCGCGCTCTTCGAGGGTTTTNACAACCTGAGCAACAGTCGAACGCTTCTGNCCGANNGCAACGTAGACACAGAAGAGCTTNTCTGANTCGTCTTTCGCNGCATCNTTGATTGGCTTCTGGTTCAGNATGGNGTCGATACAGATCGCNGTNTTACCNGTCTGNCGGTCACCAATAACAAGNTCACGCTGGCCACGGCCAACNGGGATCATGCCGTCNATGGCNTTGATNCCGGTCATCATTGGCTCGTGAACNGACTTACGCGGGATNATNCCCGGCGCTTTCACGTCCACACGGTTACGNGANGCNACGTCTGTCAGCGGNCCCTTGCCGTCGATNGGCTCACCAAGCGCGTCAACNACGCGGCCAAGNAGGCCTTTGCCAACTGGCGCAGCAACNATCTCAGAGAGACGTTTAACCGTTGAACCTTCGCGGATGCCACGGTCATCACCGAAGATAACCACACCAACGTTGTCGCGCTCGAGGTTGAGGGCCATGCCCTTAACGCCGCCNTCGAACTCGACCATCTCACCAGCCTGAACTGAGTCGAGGCCGTAGACACGNGCGATACCGTCACCGACGGAAAGCACCTGACCAACGTCGGAAACTTCAGCTTCGACGCCGTAATTCTGAATTTTGGATTTGAGGATCTCNGAGATCTCGTCCGGGCGAATGTCCATCGGGCTTAAGCTCCCTTCATGGCAAGGTTCATACGATCAAGTTTGGATTTGACGCTCGCATCAATGAGACGAGAGCCAATTTTAAGCTGGAAGCCTGCGATCAGTGATGGATCGACTTTGACATCCATCGAGACCTCACCGCCTGAAACAGACGAGACAAGGTCTTCGAGTTCTTTAATCTGAGCTGCGTCAAGATCATGCGCAGAAGTCACGCTGGCGCGTGTCACGCCGCGCTTGACCGCTGAAAGGTCTTTAAAGGCCTTCACAATGTCAGACAGCTCATGGGCACGGCGGTGGCGAGCCACAACACCGATAAAATTCTTAACCAGCGTNGACAGGCCCATTTTGTCGCCAACAGCAGCAACGACATCGGCTTTCTCATCAGCGCTGACAGACGGCATAACCAGCGCGCCTTTCAGCTCAGCTGACTCGTCAATGGCTTTGCCAAAGGCTGTCAGCTCATTNTCNGTCTGTGTCAGGCTGTCCTGGCTGATGGCCAGATCCAGAAGCGCAGAAGCATAGCGGGTTGCCGCTTCGCTGACCTGCGTGGACGTGTTCGCGCTCAACTGCTCACCCATCTCGGTTTCGGAAAAGTTAGAAAGAAGCGCAATACGTGACGCTCCCCCGTCTTGGAGGCGGCAGTTAGCATGCTATCTGCGAGTCCGCAACAGGGGTAAGCGCGCCTTTTTACAGGTCGGAGACGCTTAGTCAGCCGAAGGTGCCANNACCTCGTCGAGNGGCGGCTCGTGGCCTTTGACAATGATTCCCTGACCGAGCTTGGAATGCCAGAATCCATAAAGGAAATATGTCGCCAGTGTTCCAGCCAGAAAGATTGCGAAAAACAGCTGAACGCGCGGCTCGACCCGTGTCATCAGGAAGAGACAGGACAAGATTCCGAGGACAGGCACCACAGGATAAAAAGGTACGCGAAAGCCGCGCGGAAGATCGGGCCGTGTGATCCGGAGCCAGATCACTGTCAGGCAAACCACGGAAAACGCCGCGAGCGTGCCGATGGAGGTCAGATCGCCGATCGTATTGATATCAAAGACCCCGGCAGAAACGCCGACAATCAGGCCAGTGATCAAAGTGTTGATCCACGGCGTCTTCAGTGTGCGATGAATGCTGGCAAAAACTGGTGGGATCAAACCATCTCTGGCCATCGTATAGAAAATACGCGTCTGTGCGTACATCAGGACCAGTATGACCGATGTGAGACCTGCCAGAGCGCCAATTTTCACACTGACAGCAAACCATTTCCACCCTGGCCCGAAGGAATCCACCGCATCAGCGACCGGCGCGCCTGAATTGAGCTCAGGGTAAGGCACCAGCCCGGTCAGCACCATGGATGTGGCCATGTAGAGGATCGTGCAGATCACCAAAGAGCCAATAATGCCGATCGGCAGATCGCGTTTCGGATTCTTCGCTTCCTGCCCCGCGGTCGAGACGGCCTCAAAGCCGATATAGGCGAAGAACACGATGGTTGCCGCCCGCAAGACACCACCCCAGCCAAATTCGCCCGGCTCACCTGTCGGTTCAGGAATGAAGGGGGTCCAGTTCTCCGGCTTCACAAAGAATGCGCCTACCGCAATAAAAACGACAATCACCGCCAGTTTGATGGCGACAACAATATTGTTGATCGTGGCAGACTCAGACACGCCCATCACAAGCAGCGTGGCCATGACGAGCGAAATACCGGCCGCTGGCAGGTTGAAGAGACCTGTTACGACGCGACCATCCGCCAGAGTTTCGGTCTGGCCGGCAGGCAGGGTCAACGCGAGCGGAAGGCTCACATGCATATCTGCCAGGAAACTGACGAAATATTCCCCCCAGCCCACGGCAACCGTTGACGCTGACAGGCCATATTCCAGAAGAAGAAGCGCCCCCATGATCCAGGCCGCAAATTCACCGAGCGTGGCATAAGAATAGGTATAAGCCGATCCTGACACGGGCAGGACTGATGCCAGCTCTGCATAGCATAGTCCGGAGAAGGCACATATGAGACCCGCAATGACAAAAGCCAGGACGACGGCAGGTCCGGCATGAAGAGCGGCTGCGCTTCCGGTGCGAACGAAAATACCTGCTCCAATGATGCATCCTATCCCCAGAAGCACCAGATTTACCGCACCNAGCGACCGTTTGAGATCGCTGGTGTCGTGTTCAGTCTGAATCTGCTGCACAGATTTACGAACAAGCAGCCTCTGAAGACCGCCAACGGGACCACGTCTGGTCACACCGCCCTGAATTGTCATGAAAATATGGCTCCCCAGACGGGGCGCATGCCGCTTCCGTCTGCGAAACCTATTTTACTCTGGAATCAGAGTCCGCTCAAGCGAGATGTAAAGGCAGGACATGCCTGTGAAAGACGCTCCTCCCAACGCGGTCGTGGTCAATAAGGTCGGGATGGCGAAGCGTGAGTCTGTCATCCAGCCAGTCCCGCGAGCGCACTCACCATTGCGGCTTTGACTAGTGAGCGCCTCCAGGACCTGCCGGGGCTTTCGGGCGCGGCGCCATCCAGACCAGAATCGCGCAGAAAAACAGAATCGCCGCTGCGATAACGAAGATGTGGTTCATGGACAGCGACATAGCCTGCTGCCCCACCATCTGACCGATCGCTCTGCGGCTCTGTTCCAGCGTATACCCCGCCTGCTCCATGGCGCGCAAAGTCTGATCTGTGTTGAGTTTACCTGCCAGGTCGGTCTGCGAGACCCGTTGCGAGCCCTCCCACATGGTCAGAACAACCGAAGTTGAGATCGCGACGGACATGGTCCGCATGAAGTTCTGAAGGCCCGCCGCGGATGCGGTCTCGTCGGGGTCAACCGAGCCCAGCGAAAGCATGGTCAGCGGCACCATGAAAAGGGGCATGCCGAAGCCCTGAATGAACTGCGGCAGGGCCAGGACCCAGAAAGCCGATTCCGATGACCAGTAGTTCGCCCGCCAGAGCGCCATGAGGCCCAGCCAGGCCACCCCAATGCACATGATAATTCGCGGATCGAACTTCTGAAGGTGCCGGGCGATCAGCATAGAGGTCACAAGAGCCGCCATCGCGGTCATGGCCGTCGCAATCCCCGCCTGCGTCGCCGAGTATCCGAGCGACAATTGCATCCACTGCGGAATGATGACGATACTCGCAAAATAGGCACCAAAGCACAGAGACAAGGTGATCACCGTGGAGGTGAAACCCCGGTGCCGGAAAATGCGCAGATCGACAATCGGGTGATCATCCGTCAGTTCCCAGATCACGAACACCACGAATCCGATTGCAGCGCCAATTGCCAGCGCGACAATCATCGGGTCGGCGAACCAGTCGTGTTCGCGGCCTGTATCCAGCATGATCTGCAAACAGCCAATCCAGAAGACCAGAAGCGCCAGACCGACCCGATCGACACGCCGCTTCAGAATCGGCGTTTCAACGGGCGGCAAAATAGCCATCGCCGCGAAAACGCAGGCTGCGGCGATCGGCACGTTAATGAAGAAGATCCAGTGCCAGCTCCATGTATCGGAAATATAGCCCCCCAGGATCGGCCCGAGTGCCGGGCCAACCAGCACTGTCATCGTCCAGCTCGTCATCGCCGCCGCGCGTTTTTCCGGTGGGAAAATGCGCATCAGCAGCGCCTGTGAGATCGGCATGAGCGGCGCGCCACATATGCCCTGTCCTATCCGAAACAGGATCAGCATACTCAGATTGAATGACAGGCCGCACATGAGCGAGCACAGCCCGAAGCCAAACATGCTGAGGCAGAAAATCTTCACCGCCCCAAACCGCATTGTGAGCCAACCGGTGAGCGGCACGCAGATTGCTTCTGCTACGGCGTAGGAGGAAATCACCCACGTTCCCTGGCTTGGCGTAATCCCGAGATTCCCCGAAATGTGAGGCACGGAAACGTTGGCGATGGTCAGGTCGAGAATGACAGTCAGATTGGCGAGCGACAGCACAAAACCGGCCAGCACCTGCTGGGTCGGCGTCAGCTTGTCAAAAACCGTCGCCTGCTGATTGGGGGGGCCGCTCATTTGGATTCGACTTCGATCTCGACTTCGGTGGACAGGCCCACACGCAGTGGGTGGGCTTCCAGTTCATTTGGATCCAATGCGATGCGGACGGGTAGCCGCTGGACGACCTTGATCCAGTTTCCCGTCGCGTTCTGAGCCGGGATCAGAGACATGGCCGAGCCAGTTGCACCTGAAAGTCCTGCGACACGGCCATGATACACGACATCGTCGCCATAGATGTCCGCCTTTACGGTCGCCGGCATGCCGACACGCACATGCTTCAACTGGCCTTCCTTGAAGTTCGCATCCACATAGACCTCGCTCAGAGGTACGATCGTCATGATCGGTGTCCCCTGCGCTATACGCTGGCCGACCTGAACGCGTCGCTGTGCGATCACGCCATCTACCGGCGCGCGCACAATGGTCCGCTCCAGATCGAGCTTCGCAGCATCGAGCTTAGCTTTCGCCGCCATCACAGCCGGATCGGTTTCAATGTCTGCGCCATCGATCAGCGCCCGATTGGCAGAAAGATCGCCCTCAGCAGCCGACTGGCTGGCCTGCGCCTGCTGAACAGCCGCGCTCGCACGTGAGACCGCTGCCTTTGCTGATTCCAGGGCGCGTTCAGCCGTTGCCACCTCTTCATCGGAAACAGCGCCGCTATCCTTAAGAGCCAGTCTGCGCTCATACTCATCCGTCGCTTTGCTCAGATCCGCCTGTGCAGCGGTAAAGCTGGCCCGTGCCTGAGAAATATCCGCAAATCGCGCCTGAACCTGCGCGGAGAGCGCACCGTTGCGGGCCTCGGTCTGCGTGAAATGACGTTGCGCGAGAGCCAGATCAGCTTCAGCCTGCGAAATCGCAATCCGTGCGTCGGTATCATCCAGTGTGACGAGAACATCGCCCCTCGTAACGCGGTCTGTGTCAGACACGTTTACTTCAACCACCTGGCCGCCAACGAAAGGCGTCACCGTGGCGAGTTCGGCTGCAACATAGGCGTTATCCGTTTTAACGGTTCCGCGCCCCACCAGCAGGTACCAGGCCGTCGCAGCGCCGCCAGCGACCACCAGAAGGATAAAGAGACGCGTCAGCCATTTCCGGCGCGCTTTCGCCTTGCCATCAGCTGGCGGGGGCGAAGCCTCAGTCTCTGCTGTAGGCTGTGGGCGAGTTGTAGGAGAGGCATCATCAGCCATGATTGGCATCCTCAGTCATATTATTTGTCACAAGGGTTTCAGGCGCAGCCACAAATCCACCGCCGAGGGCGCGAATAAGCGCGATATCGAGCTGAACCGACCGGGAATCGAGCGTGGCGCGGACGGCTCTTGCCTGAAGCAAGCGCTCTTCGACCGTGATCACGTCGAGAAAGCTGGAAAGTCCGCCCTTATAGCGGAGCTGCGCAATATCGTAAGCGTCTTCCGCAGCTTCGACGGCTTCATCGCTGGCCGCGACCCGGTCGCCAAGCATGCTCTGACTTGTCACGACATCAGCAACTTCCCGATAGGCCGCGACGACCAGCCGGGAATAGTTCGCGACTGCCTCATCATATTGAGCCCGAGCACCACGATACTGGCTCTCAAGCGTATTCTGAGAGAAGATCGGCAGGGAGATCGCTGGCCCTGCATTTCCATAGATTGAATCCCGGTTGATCAACTGGTCGAGGCCAAGTGACTGCACGCCGACCAGCGCAGATACGCGAATACTGGGGTAAAATCCGGCTTTCGCCACATCAATCCGGTCCGAAAGTGCTTCTGCACGCAGCCGGGCCGCCACAATGTCCGGACGGCGACCAACCAGCTGCGTTGAGGCTTCTTCCGGAACGATGTGTGGCGTCACATCTCCAAAATCAGGACGAGCAATCTCCATGGCGCGGTCCGGGCCCGCACCCACAAGCGCAGCAAGCTCGTTTTTCTTCAGCGTGATCGCTTCATTCGTACCCAGAAGCTCTGCTTCTGCACTCGCGACATTGGCCTCGGCGAGGCGCTGATTGCCGCGGCGGTCAAGCCCGCTTCCGACACGCTGGCTCACCAGATCCAGCGTCGACAAACGCAGATCCAGTGCCGCCTGCCGGAAATCCTGTTCGACATAAAGACTCGCGAGCTCCACATACGCACTCGCGAGCTGCGTAGTGATGGCAAGTCGCGCTGCTTCACGGTCAACTTCTGCGGCGGCCAGATCAGAAACAGCGGCGGCCAGCTCCGCCCTGGTCTTCCCCCAGAAGTCAAAATCATAGCCGACGCCGAATGCAGCATTCCCATGATCTTTCCAGCCCTGCGGCAGGAATTCTTTGGGAAAGCCATTGTTATAGCTCTGCTTCTCCAGCGTTGCGCTGGCTTCAAGACTATAGCTTGCGCCACCAGCCGCTGCTGCGCGCTGCGCATAACTCGCGGCCAGGCGCACGCGTGCTTCGGCTGCCGCCATGTCAGGCACTTGCGCCAGGGCCTCCTCCATCAGAGAGGTCAGCTGCGCCTCATTATAGGCCATCCACCACTGATCTTCCGGCCAGGCTGAATAGCCACTTGCGAAAACGCGGTGAGCCGACACGGCTTCAGGTCTTGCAATTTCCGAGGCGGCGGGAAGCTCTGGAATCGTCCCGCACGCGGCCAGAACAAACGGCAGCGCGAGCGCCACTGACGCCCGGGGAACAGAGATTGAAAATCTGCACATAAATAAAAACCGTACTACACAGTATGATTTCAGGAATGGGAATGAAACGAGCTCTTGTCAACAAAAAACTGTACTATACGGTACGATTATGAATCAGACGACGCCCAAGACAAAAATGACCCGCCGGGATGCTCGAAAAGAGGATCGCCGCGAAGCCATTCTCACCGTCGCGTCACAAAGTTTTCTAGAGCACGGCTACGCTGCGACCTCGATGTCAGCAATCGCAGCCGAGCTTGGCGGCTCGAAAGGCACGCTCTGGAGTTACTTTCCCTCAAAGGAGGAACTCTTCACCGCCGTGATCGACCAGCGAACAATCGCTTTCAGACGCCAGCTTCAGGAAATTCTTGAGCCAACGCACTGCGTGGAACAGACCCTTCGCAATGTCTGTGTCAGCCTGCTTGAAAAGGTAACGTCACCAGAAGCCATCGCGTTGAATCGCATTGCTGTCGGAGAGGCCGGCCGCTTTCCGGAACTCGGCGAAATTTTCTATAATCGCGGTCCTCGAATGAGCACGGGCGTTCTGGCAGACTATCTGGAAGGCGCAATGCAGCGCGGGGAGCTGAGGAACGATGATCCGACGCTTGCGGCACGGACGCTGATCGCGCTTTGCATCTATGTGGTTCAACAAAAGCTCCTTCTCAGCATTGCCGCACCGCCGGATGAGGCAGCCATAGAGGCGGAGGCCGACTGCACCATGGCGATTTTCATGCGCGCTTTCGCCCCTGAATAAGCCGCCGAACTTTCCGGTCACGGTGCCCCTCAAATCCAGTCCCGGCACTCAAGATCGATCTTCGTGGTCTCCGCGAGACATACACGCTGGAGCACGTGAACCCAGAATTTGTTATCCTGGGTGTAGTCGATCGCTGCCCTTTGGTTTATCCTCTACTGAGACTTGGGAGGGCAAGTTGATACGCATTCTTCTCGCGAGTGCCGCCTTGCTGGCAGGGATGGTAGTTCCTGCAGCGGCTCAAGACGAAGCCAAAGCCGCGGCGCCCAGGCTGACAGCAGACGAAATGGCGCGGCAGCTTTCAAATACCACGCAGGTTTATCTGATGAGTGACGTGGACGGCGATGGAATCGTCACGCTCGAAGAGCAACTCTTTCATCCTGATTGGGGCCTCGCCACACACGATCCGGAAAACGACTCCCTGATCAAGGCGTTTACAGCAAGTTATCTGGCTGATGATCTCGATGGAGATGGTGTCGTGTCGGCTGAAGAGTTCAGCGCCTCAATGCTCGACACCAGCCGCAACGACTTTCTCGCCCTGGATGTCGATGGCAATGGAGAGATTTCCTTTCAGGAAGCCATTCATCCAAAGCCTGATGCTCTGGGCGCACTGTCTGGTCGTGTCGGCGGCACGTCCTTCCGCTATGGCGCAACGAACGAAGAAGTGGACTCGCCCCATCCATATCTCAATCGTGAGCCATACTCCGCAAACTACGCGGCTTATCTCGGCCATGCCTTCGCGCGCTGGGACATTGATGAAAGCTTCACTTTGTCATTCGCAGAAATGGTCGGCGTAGCTGAGGGTGAATCTGGCAGCTAGAGATCTAGTAAAAACCCTGCCCCAGACGCCTGAGGCCTTCCGCGCTCATATTAAAACTGACGCTTTCACCCGGATTGACGAACAGTCCCGTACCTGGCGGCATGCGCTTCACGAGCGTCGCAACGCGCAAAGGCATGCCAAATTGCCCGATATGCGCGACGGCTTTGGCGCGATCCTTTGAGGTGAAAACGATCATCAATGGCTCGCCCTTTTTATCATACAGCACCGGCCGGAAGCTTTCCGGGTCTTTCTCCACATCGGTGACGCTCGGCACGTAAACTTCCGCCAAAAGAAACTTCTTCAGGAAAGCGCCGAAATTCTCCGGGTCGGCCTGCGCGGCCTGAAGGTCTGTTTCCAGCTGGTTCTGAGGAATGAATACTGACACAAGTTGCTCCATTGTTCTCAGTCTAGCCTAACAGGATTTGGTAATAGCCCGGCAAAAGCTCGTTCAGACATTCCCGGCCTTTGGTTGTGAGCTTTTGCAGACGAACCCGGCTATTGTCCGGATCGGTGATCGTCTCAACAAGCCCATCATCCACAAGCGCTTTCAGACTTCTGCTCACCACCGGCGAGGAGACATCAATCCGCTCGACAATCTGCGTGTGCGTCAGGCCCAAGCTGCCCTGATCGAGGATCACGCAGATCAGAAACCGCGTGAACGAAAAGTCGCGCTCGCGGAAATATTCTTCAAGCTGGCGCAACAGAACGCTGGCTTCTCTGAGGAGCTGCAGCTTACCCGCAATTTGCGGCTCAGAGCCCTCAGGAAAGTGATCCTGATAATTGGCGATCATGGCCTGCATGGGCAGGTATTTCAGAAAGAACATGGCAGGCTCACAAAAAAGAATACGGATCTACGTCGACCTGCAGGCGCGCCTGCGCCGGTAGTTTCACGCTGGCCCGCCAGTGCGCCATATAGGCTGACAGGTCAACATTGAGGTCAGAGCGCACCAGAAACCGCCAGCGCCAACGCCCCCGCACAACAGAGATCGGTGCGGGCGCAGGCCCCCAGACTTCAACCCCATGGGCTGAAGGCGTGGCCATACCAATTTCCTTCACCAGCCTGGAGGCCTCAGCCTCATCCGGGAAGGAGAAAATGAGCGCTGCGAGCCGACCATGAGGTGGCATGCCCATGGCTTCACGCATCTCCTCGTCACAGGCAAGAAAACTGTCGCGATCCGTATGACTGAGCGCCTGCATGAGCGGCGCATCGGGGTCGTATGTCTGAAGCAGGGCTCGGCCCGGTTTGTCGGCCCGCCCAGCACGCCCGGCCACCTGGGAAAGCAGCTGAAACGTTCGCTCACCGGCGCGAAGATCTCCGCCCTTCAGGCTGGCATCGGCATCCA
>PABS01000056.1 GCA_002699325.1 Ponticaulis sp.
GAAGCCTGGAATGATGACGGCGAGGCTGTCATTGATGCTGTTGGCGAACTGGTCTGTGTGCGCCCGACGCCCGGCATGCCGCTCTATTTCTGGGGTGACGCTGACAATAAGCGCTACAAGGCAAGCTATTTTGAAAAATATTCTGGTGTCTGGTGCCATGGTGACTGGATCAAGATTCAGAGTGATGGCAGCTGCATCATCTATGGTCGAAGCGACGCCACGATCAATCGCCATGGCGTCCGGATGGGAACCAGTGAGATCTACGATGCCGTTGAGGAACTCGATGAAATCCTGGATTCCATGGTGCTCGATCTCGAATTTCTAGGTCGTGAGAGCAAGCTTCTTCTTTTGGTTGTTCTACGTGAAGGCGTTCAACTCGACGAAGGCCTTACGGACAAAATCAGGCAGGCGATCCGGACCGGCGTCTCTCCGCGATTCCTGCCGGACGTCATTCAGGCCGCGCCTGAGATTCCACGTACGCTTTCAGGTAAGAAGCAGGAAATTCCGATGAAGAAGCTGTTTTTGGGCCAGGATGCGAACAAGGTACTCAGCCGCGATACTATGGCAAATCCTCATGTGGTCGACTGGTATATCGAGAGTGCCGAAACGATGAATGCCGGCGGCCGGTAAAGTCTCAGCGCCGGATCGCTGGCGTTTCGATCTCAAGACCGCTCGAGCGAACGGCCAGATAGTATTCAAGGTCGATATAGGTTTGCGACCCAAGCGGAAACGGTTCGGCCCTGACGCCAGTGTCGCAGTCATGCAGGCGGCGATGCAATGAACCGAGCGTTTGCCATTCGAAGCGGTAGGCGGGGAAGCCGTTCACGTGTCCCTGGCTGATCGTGTCACCACGTAGCTTTTTGCCCCAGTTCTGATTGTGACATTGGTCACATGACAGGTTGAACTGGCCGCGACGCGTGAAAAAATACTCTTCGCCGTTTCGATAGTTTTCTTCAGTCTCAGGCGATACTTCGACATTGATCGGAGTGCCGGCTGACTGGTTTGCGACATAGCTCGTCAAAGCCAGCAGGTCTTCGCTTTCGTATTCGAATGGTTCAGCGTTCTGATGACGTGAGCGGCAGAGATTGATGCGACCCTCGAGATTGATGAGCTGGCCGGATTGTTCGTCGAGCGCTGGGTAGGACGCTGCAACGCCTTCAAGGCCGGACTCATGGCAGGCTGCACATGAAGCGCCATTTGCAGGCGCTTGGGTGAAAAGCTTCTGGCCCTGATCCACCCAGAAATAACCGGGGTTTTCGAAACTGTCTTTCTGCTGGGCCTGAGTGCTCTCTGTCAGAAATTCAAAACCGGAGACCATGGTTTTGGGCGGACTGCCGTTGGTCTTTTCCGGAATAGAAACGTTCTCTGATCCGCATGCGACCAGCAAGAATGCGCCAGTAAGTATTGTTAGGGCCTGCCGGTTCATACCACTTCGATTGAGGTTGTCTCAGACCAGCTTTGGCCACGCTGATCTGTCCATTTGAACGTAAACTCACCCGAATCTTCGGCTCTCGCATGGAACGTCATGAAGGGGTTTGCTGCGATCCCTGGATGGAATTCTGAGCTGAATATGAGGTCGCCATTATAGGTGCATTCGAAGAACTTGATCAGATCGCGTTCAATGACCTCTCCCTTCATGCCCCGGCGATAGCCCGTTTCCATGGGATGCTGGATCATGGCTTTGATCTCTATCACTTCGCCTTTTTTAGCAGTGTCAGGCACGCTCAGTCTGATGTTGGCCATGGGTGTTTTCCTCTAACCGATCACACATGCGGCGAGCGTGACAATCGTCTGTTTGGAACCCGTCCAAAGTGAACCGTCACTCATTTCAGCGACGGCCTCAATGCCCTGACTGCCCGCCATGCGAATACGTGTTGCGACATGGGCTTTGCCAGCCTTGGGCGAAAACTCAAACCGGGAGATCAGAGCTTCCGGGTTGCGCGGCGAAAGAACGATAATTTGCCTGACGTAGTCACCCGTTGTCATCGGGCTTTCGACATCGACCTCGAATGGTACTGAATTTCCGTTTTCCGCAATTGGCGGCAGGGTCACGGTAACGCGTCCTTCATTGATCGGACGGTCGCCAAACAGATCTTTCTTGATACGCGCGACATCAGCTTCTTCAGCGCATGACAGGCCCGGAAGGAGGAGGGTGGTAAAACCTGCGGCACCAAGCCCGAGAATATGTCTCCGGTTGAGAGCTGCGGCAAAACTCGCTTCTTTGTCGCTTTCGAAAGTCATCAGTTTCCTTTCTGCTCGGACAGGAAAACGACCAGGTCCTCGACCTGTTGCGCTGTGAGCACGGATTGATTCTCGTAATCGTCTCCAACCTGATTTAGGTCATGGACGCGGTAATACGAGGGCATGGTGACGCCGCTGAGCACCCGCTCATAGTCAATTATCCGTAATCTGATCTGGCCGGGTGTCAGCCTCGAGCCGACTTCCGTGAGGTCTGGGCCCAGATTACCCTGAAATTCTGCGTTCAGATTCTGGATCTGGTGACACAGGACGCAATGGCCTTGTTCGCGGCTTTGAAATACCTGCCTGCCTTCATCCCCATCACCAATCGACTGGGTGAGGGGCACGGGCAGAGCGTCACCTTCAATAAGCTCGGAAGATATCAAGCTCGCCTCCTCATGAGAAGAACAAGCCGTGAGATGTGCTGCAGCAAATAGCAGCGCGCCTCCGAGATTCAGTTTCACCCGAACGCCTCTTGCGTGATCGTATCAAACCAGGCGCTTGCCTGCCGCGCTTCCAGTTCCCGAATGCTCGCGGAGGCGTCTTCTGGGCTAATGCCGCCTGCACTTTCTACCGATGTGAGTGTATCGTCATCGTTCCGGTAGACGCCGACGACAGAGATTGCCTGGTCAGCGGTGATGTAAGAGTAGCAGGTGTTGGCCAGCGTTGTCGCCGTCGGCTCCTCATCGTTCAGCATACGGGCAACGCTCATAGCGCAGACCTTGGCCTGAAGGTTTGCGGAGAATGCGGATTTCGGCATCGGTGCGGCGATGGTTGCGTCGCCGATGACATGAATTCCAGGGACGAGCGCACTCTCAAACGTGATCGGCTTGATCGGGCACCATCCGGTCTGATCGGCTACACCAGCGATTAGTGCAATTTCGCCCGCGCGCTGAGGAGGGATGACGTTTACGACATCGCCCTGGATGTCGTCAAAGTCAGTGGACACGGTACGCGTATCGGCGTTGACGCGAGACACGCGATCCAGAGCTGGCCCGCGTCTTTCGAACACATCAGGATAGTGTTCTTCCCAAGCCGCCTGAAAGAGGGGCATTTTTGAGAAACGCTCGTTCGAATCCAGCATGATCAGCTTGGATTTGGGTTTCTCGGTCTTGAGATAGTTCGCGATAAGACTGGCCCGCTCATACGGTCCGGGAGGACACCGAAACGGAGCAGGCGGCACTGTCATGACAACTGTACCGCCGTCTGGCATGGATCTCAGCTGATCTCGGAGAAGAAGGGTCTGCTTGCCAGCTTTCCAGGCATGCGGAAGTTTGGAGGCGGCAGCTTCATCATAGCCTTCGAGGGCGTCCCAGCGGATTGAAATGCCNGGGCTGAGGATNAGGCGATCGTAAGACAACGTCCCNCCATCAGNGAGCNTTACNGTTTTTGNNTNTGGATCGANNTTNGTTGCGGAGGTNTGCGCGATGTTTACACCACGTGCNTTGAGGCCNTCATAACCNAACTGCTGGTCCTCAATGTCCCGCAGTCCAGCAATCACGAGATTGCTGAACGGGCAGGCCGTGAAAATGTGGTTGGGTTCAACGAGGGTGACCTGAAGGTTAGGCAAAAGAGCCTTTAACTGACCTGCCGCCGAAGCTCCACCAAATCCGCCACCAACNACGACGACTTTCGCGGAGGTCTGCGCAAATGAGATTGGCGCCAAAGCCATGCTGCCAGCCAGAGCGCCAAANCCGGCAAGTGCGGCGCGTCGGTTCAGATTGATATAAGTCGAATTCATTCTGNCGCTCCGCCAAGATAAGCGCTGATGGTCTCGATCTCTGNTTGGGTNTAGCCGCGCGCAATGCGGTGCATGACNGTCGTGCCGGATTGATCAGATTTGTAGGCCATGAAGCCAGCAGCGATCTCATCGGCTGACCGTCCAGCCAGACTTGGCGTTGCCGGTGCGGAGCCCGCTGAATGACANCCCGAACAGCTCGCAGCCAGAATAGAAGCNNAGCTTGGCAGGGGTGGTGGCGTCTCAGAAATCGTCTGAGGCGACTGAGAGCCGGCAGGAGCCGCGGTGCACGCGGCGGCAAAAACCGCCGCGCCAAGAATGATATGTGCGTAAGACAAGGTCCGCTTACGCCTCGCGCAGGTTCTTGTATCCAATTGGCAGGTTCCGGACGCGATTACCGGTTGCTGCGTAGATCGCATTCAGAACCGCTGGAGCAGCAACTGCGATGGTNGGNTCNCCTACNCCGCCCCAGAANCCNCCNGANGGCATGACCAAGCGTTTCCACTTCNGGCATNTCNGCGATGCGCATGGAGTTGTAGGTATCNAAGTTCGTTTCCTGAACTTNGCCATCCACGAANGTNANTTCNCCGTANAGCATGGCCGACAANCCNTAGACGAANGAGCCTTCGACCTGAGCTTCGATCTGTTGTGGGTTNACGGCATGACCGGGGTCTGTGCCTGCGACGATGCGATCAATCTTCAGTCGTCCCTTATCGTCAACAGTGACCTCNGCGCAGGCAGCAGTGTAACTTCCGAAGGAATAGAAAGAGCACAGGCCGCGATTCTTGCCATCGTCAGAGCCCCANCCGGCNTTCTCNGCGACTGCCTTCAGAACCGTTTTGGCCTTCTCGTCGCCCTCNAGATANTTCAGNCGNAATTCGAGNGGGTCCTTCCCAGCNGCCACAGCNAGCTCATCCATCAGGCATTCCAGATAGATGGCGTTCTGGTTGGCGTTCACCCCGCGCCAGAAGCCCGGGCGCACAGGCGGGTTCCGCATGGCGTGGTCNACTTTCAGGGCAGGGAATTTATAGCGGATCGACTGGTCAGCTGACCGGCGATTGTCCGGTGATGCGAGACCCTGGAAGGCTGCGCTGTCTATACCGCCCATCACGGCCTGAGGCATGATGCCAGCCAGAATAGACTGGCCGGAGAGACGGATATGAACACCTGTCAAGTTACCGTCGGCGTCAAGCGCGCCGCGCACGCGTGCTTTTGTCGTCGGGTGATAGAAGCCCTGACGTTGGTCTTCCTCACGTGACCACAGCAGTTTGATATGCGTGCCTGGAAATTCTTTCGCGATGGTGACGACTTGCGTGACATAGTCGGACATCCCGCGACGACCAAAACCACCGCCAAGAAGAAGTTTATAGACGTCGCATTTTTCGATCGGCAGCCCGGATGCTTGCGTCGCCGCAGCAAGTGCTGCCTCGCCATTCTGTGTGGGTACCCAGACTTCACACTTGTCTTCCGTCCAGATCGCAGTTGCGTTCATGGGCTCCATCGGNGCGTGGTTCTGGTGCGGCATATTGTAGACCGCNTCCACAACCTGAGCGGCTTCGGCGAACGCTGTTTCCACGTCGCCATATTCATGGCCGACACCCGCATCATCAGCCGTTAGCCCGGCATCNAGCTCGGCTTCAAAGTCTTCAGANTTGTAGGCGTCGCCGCCTTCCCATGTGATCGGAAGTGCTTCCAGCGCCTTATTGGCGTGCCACCAGGTGTCCGCTACGACGGCTACGGCGTCTTCGCCGACCTGAACGACTTTCTTGACACCAGCCATATCTTGCACGGCAGACGCATCGAAGCGTCCAACCTTGCCATTGCGGACCGGAGCTGCCTTGATCGACGCATTCAACATGCCGTCAAAGTGAAGGTCAGCGCCATACTTCTGAGCGCCAGTTAGTTTCGGCGCTGTGTCCAGTCGCATTTTCGGCTGGCCGACAATNGTCCAGTCTTTGGGATCTTTTACGGCCACATCTGTTGGTGGTTCGAGTTGAGCTGCGGCGTCAGCAACCTGACCATAGGTAAGGGTGTTGTCGCCGTGAGAAATGACGCCCTTNGANACNGANCATTCTTCGACAGGAACGCCCCATTGATTGGCCGCGGCCTGGATCAGCATCAGTCGAGCTGCAGCGCCGCCTTCGCGGA
Organism: Ponticaulis sp.; assembly: GCA_002699325.1. GTDB lineage: Bacteria > Pseudomonadota > Alphaproteobacteria > Caulobacterales > Hyphomonadaceae > Ponticaulis. The sequence goes on from PABS01000056.1 coordinate 6,125, forward strand.
CATAATCGACTGAACCGCGGATACCGCGGCTGCCGCCTGTTGAGAAGTCCTTCCAGACCCGGTCTCGCGCCAGGTTCTCGCCCGGGGTCGGATATTCCGTGACAACCTTGTCCCAATCACATTCCAGTTCCTCCGCAACGAGTTGCGCGAGACCGGTCAGCGTTCCCTGGCCCATTTCTGAGCGCGCAATCCGGATGGTGACGACGTCGTCCGCACCAATGTGGACCCACGCATTGACCTCGGGATAGGGATCGCTTGCGTCTGCTGACTGTGCNTCAGCAGTGTTGATGCCGAGTTCTCCTATGAGGCCAATTGTCAGGCCTGTCGCGCCGGACGCGACAAGGAAGTTACGGCGGGAGAGTGAGAGTGTATCAGCCATTTTTCGTCTCCCTTATGCTTTTGTCTTTGCCAGATGAATGCCCTTGCGCACCCGCGCAAAAGTACCGCATCGGCAGATGTTTGTGATTTGAAGGTCGATGTCTTCGTCCGTCGCATCGGGCGTGTTGTTCAGGAGACCTGCAGCCGCCATCATCATGCCCGGNTGGCAGTAGCCGCATTGAGGGATGTCGAGTTCAGCCCAGGCTTGCTGTACAGGATGAGAACCGTCTTCTGAGAGGCCTTCAATCGTTGTGATCTCTTCTTCGCCAGAAAGCGCAGAGGCAGGATAAACGCAGGAGCGGACGGGCTGGCCATCAATATGGACCGTACATGCGCCGCACTGGGCGATACCGCACCCGTATTTGGTTCCTGTCAGGCCCAGTTGCTCGCGCAACACCCACAGAAGTGGTGTGTCGTCGTCAAACTCGGTTTCGACAGTTTGACCATTCACCTTCAGTTTTGCCATGTTTGCAGTCCTTCCTTCAGGCGGGCAGAAAATGCAGCTCTCGGCAGACGATGTTCAGAAAATATGACGGTCTGAAAGTCCGAGACTGGTGCAGTTCGTGCGGCGCTTCTCTCCCCGTGGATCATTTCAGATCGCGTTCAAATTTAACGTTAGACGAAAAATCCGTTTTTTCCTACACCTCACAAAAATGTCATCAGCTAACGACTATCCAGGTGATCCTCCGCGCAGAAAGTCGCGGATGAGGAGTGATTTGACGANGTCACCGGCGTTGAGTGCNGGCGCGTCCGCCAGTCTTTGAATAAGGACGTCACTATCTCGAAAAGGGGTGATGAGCGACGAATCCTGATCATCCACGGGCGAAACTTCGACGACACCCGAATCGGAGATCCCAAGACGTGCGCGCAGATAGGTCTCCCGTTTCCCATTGGCAGAAAGAGGTTTTGTAAGAACCCCTGCCACGAAACGGTTNGGCATTGTTGTTTCCATGAGCGGACGCAAAAAAAGATGAGCGCAGACAAAAGCCGATGCCGGGTTTCCGGGNAGGCCGAGCGCAAGCTGTTGGTGGCGCTTGGAAAGCCAGGTTGGTTTGCCGGGCTTAACTGCGATTTTGCTGAATACGCTCTCGAAACCGAGTCCCTGGAACGCGGATTTCATGTGGTCATGATCGCCGACGGAAGCGCCACCAACGGGCAGGAAAATGTCGATCTGCTCAGCGGCGCGGATCTTNTCCTGAATTGCATTGATGCTGTCTTTAGCGATTCCGAGGTCCACAGCTTCACCACCCCATTGCGCGATGAGCGCGGCAAGGCCCTGAGGATTCGAGTTTATGATCTCGCCTGGCGCAAGTTCTGAACCCGGTGGCTTGAGTTCATCGCCGTTGGCAAGAATGCCAACCCTGAGCTTGCGATAAACAGAAACGCATTCATGGTTTGATGCGGCGAGCAGGGAAACGCCGCCAGCATTGATGAGGGANNCTTTCGGAAGGATNAGGTCATCGACACCGAAATCCCGACCGGCAAGGCGGACATGCTGGACTGTGTGATAGGCGTCCCGGACCACGATTTCGTCGTTCAAGCGATCAACGTTTTCCTGAATGACAACTGTGTCGGCGCCGGACGGAATTTCGCNTCCGGTAAAGATGCGGACAGCTTCGCCTTTATTGACCGTCGCGTTACAGGGACGTCCCGCAGGCGCTTCTCCAATTACATNAAGCCTGGCGCCCGCGTGTTTGATATCTGCTAGGCGGACCGCATAGCCATCCATGGCGGACACAGGCGCAGATGGACGCGAAACTTTCGCATGCACCGGCGCTGCCGTTACACGGTTGAGAGCATCTGTAATGGGTATGGTTTCCGTGCCCGGAGGAGGGCGGACTGCTTTGAGATGGCCAAGCGCAGTCTCGACACTGATAAGCTCAGTCATTCGCGGGCTTTCGATAGTCACCAGACTTACCACCTGACTTCTGGATCAGTTCGATGGATTTGATCACCATCGCCTTATCAACGGCTTTGAGCATATCGTAGATTGTGAGACAGGCGGTCGACACAGCTGTCAGCGCTTCCATTTCCACTCCAGTCTTGCCCGTCGTCTTCACGCTGGCCGTCACCAGAAGGGTGTGGGTTTCATCGGGGTCTGGCTCGATGTCGAGCTTGACGCCCGTCAGTGGCAGTGGATGGCACAGAGGGATGAGGTCAGAGGTTTTCTTGGCCCCCATAATGCCAGCAAGCTCAGCAATCGCCAACGGATCGCCTTTCTTCGTTTGCCGACTGACGGCAAGCTGAAACGCGCTTTCGGACATGGATACCTTGCCACGTGCGACGGCAACGCGCTGCGTCTCCGACTTCGATGAGACATCCACCATTCGCGCGCGACCGTCAGGACCAATATGGGTGAGATCGGACATGGATCAGACCTCCATCAGGCGCGGCATGATTTCTACGAGATTGCAGGGGCGATATCGGCTGTCGAGCTGGTATGAGATGACTTTATCCCAGCCATCTTTTACAGCGCCCCGAGAACCAGGCAGACAGAAGATGAAAGTACCCCGGGACAAACCCGCAACAGCGCGGGACTGAAGGGTTGAGAGGCCAACTGTTTGATAGCTGACTTGGTGGAAGATCACAGAAAATCCTTCAATGACCTTGTCGAACAGCGGGGTGAGCGCCTCAGGCGTGACATCCCGGCCCGTAAGCCCCGTGCCGCCAGTCGTGATCACGACATCAATGCTCGGATCATCAATCCATTTGAGGACCACCTTCTGAATTGCGGCGGTGTCGTCTCTCACAACTTTACGGTCTGAGAGTTCATGGCCAGCATCGAGAATTCTGGAGGCGAGTGTTTGCCCGGACGTGTCACTTTCGAGGTCGCGAGTGTCACTCACCGCAAGGATCGCGATCCTGACGGATTTGAATTCCAAGTCTTCGTCTATTCCTGGCATAATCCCCCCAAATTCATTTTATCCAGCGGGCGCTATCGTCATAATCTTGCGCACGCGGTTCCACCCATTTTTCGCCGTTCTCGGTGAGCTCCTTCTTCCAGAAGATGGCATCTGTCTTCAAATAATCCATCAAAAAGTCGGCAGATTCGAAAGCTGCGCGTCGATGCTCAGATGCTGTTGCGACAAATACGATTGTCTCTCCGGTCAGAATGGTGCCGACGCGGTGCAGGACGCGGATACCATTCAGCGGCCAACGCGATTGCGCTTTTTGAACGGCCTCTTCAATGCCTGTCGTAGTCATCGGGTGATAGGCTTGGAGATGAAGACCCGTAACGCTTTCGCCATCAGCTTTTGGCCTGACCTGTCCGGAGAAGCTCACAATGCCTCCGGCGTCGGGAACAGATTTCTCAAATATGGCCAGCTGGTCAGCTGCGTTGATCGGATCCTCAGACACAAGGATCATGCGATCTACCCTCCACCCACTGGCGGCATTAAGGCGATTTCGCCAACATTCGAAATCATCGTACAATCGTCTGCAATGCGATTATCGAGCGCAACCCGCACAGTGTTTTCACTAAATGCGCCATCATCAGAGTACTTTTCATCCAACCAGGTCCGCAAATCCTTGACGGTTTGGATCTCAGATGGAATGTCGCAAGCCTCTGAGAATTGACCAGAGACGTCCCCCAGCCTGCCGAAATATATGATCTGAGTCATTCTAGCCTCCTGTCACTGACATATGCCGTGACAGAGCAGGATCCTGCCCACGCGCGTCGATCCGAAATTCGTGCTTTTCGGGTTTGTAGAACATGGCCTCGTCGAGTGCTGCGTTGAGCGAAGCCTGCGGGTCTGATGACTCTCGCAATGCTGCGCGCAGATCAATGAAGTCATCCTGGCCAAGACACATATAGATCCGACCGGTGCACGTGATCCGGACTCTGTTGCAGCCTGCGCAAAAGTTGTTGGTCAGAGGTGTAATAAAGCCAAGCTTGCCGCCGGTTTCTTTGACTCGCACATACCGTGAAGGGCCAGCATTCATATCATGCTGGGGGAGGGGATCCAGTGCCCAGCGGTCTTCGAGGCTCGCCCGTACATCCGGAAGTGGCACATATTGGTCAACGCGATCTTCACCGGTATCTCCCAATGGCATGACCTCAATGAGGGTCAGATCAAATCCCTCGCCATGTGCCCATCTGATCATGTCTGGAAGTTCCTCCAGATTCTGATGCTTTAGCGCGACCGTATTGAGCTTGATTTTAAGGCCTGCGCGTTTGGCGGCTTGCAGTCCATTCAAAACCTGATCAAGCGAACCACGGCGCGTGATCTCACGAAATTTGTCTGGGTTGATTGAGTCCAGAGAGACGTTCAATCGCCTTACGCCTGCATCGTAGAGTCTGTCGGCAAATCGTTCGAGCAAAGTTGCGTTCGTTGTCAGCGTTAATTCTTCGAGCCCATTGCCAAGCCTTCCACCCAGGCGATCAATCAGATCGCCAATATCGCGGCGAACCAGCGGTTCGCCGCCGGTTATGCGAACTTTCTCTACGCCGCGGTCGATGAAGGCATTTGCGACAAGTTCAAGTTCTTCGAGTGACAGTAATTCGGACTTGGGAAGAAACTGCATCTTCTCAGACATGCAGTACGAACAACGCAGATCGCATCTGTCTGTCACAGACAGTCGAAGATATGTGACCTGACGACCGAAACGATCGATCAGTGGCGGTTTTGCGGGAGCATTCAGCCCATCAGCCATTGACGGTCTCTCTTTCATTCAGATCCTGGATGGTATCGATGTCACGGGAGAATTCGGGCGAAAGCTCGACAGTGCGGGTATTTTGGAGTTTTTTGAAAATGCTTGCCGCGCCGCGATCGCCTGAAACAGTCATTAGTTGATCAAATGTCTCGCGCCTGAACATGGCTGGCGGCTGACAGATGCCATTGCTGATAGTCATCACTGCGGAGACGCCGGGCTCCATAGCGTTTTTAAGTGCCTGGATATGTTCCGATGGTACGAATGGCATGTCGCCCAGAAGGACAAGTACAGAGTCGACGGCCGGGTTTGCGGCGAGTGCCTGAATACCGAGGCGCAGGCTCGTTGATTGTCCGGTAGCAGAGGCGGCGTTTTCGATCACCGCCCAGCCTTCGGATTTTGCGATATCTGCGCGCCTCGTTTGGCCGGGTCCATAAACTGCGAGTTTTGCGGCTGTATGCTGCCCTTTTATCACGCGGCAAGCATGCTCAAGTATCGGGCGCCCGTCGATTTCGGCGANAAGCTTGTCACCGTCTTCAAAACGAGAGGATTGACCGGCGGCNAACAAGAGTGCTGCGGGCGCTGATTGATTAGCGCCTTTATCTCCACCTTCGTGGTGAAGAATTTCTGCAAGAATTGATGTTGCAAGTGCTGATGCATCTCGGCAGGACGGGATCATACCAATAGGAGCATGGATACGTTCCAGATCGTCAGGGGTACACCCCATACCGAGTAGTGCGGGCTTGCGACGTTCATGCGTGCGGTGACTACCGACAGCGCCGATGTAAAAGGCTTGACCATCAAGCGCCTGTTTAAGAAGCGGGGCTTCCCAATGGCGATCATGAAACATTAGCACAAATGCAGTGCGAGGGTCGTCATCCTCTGGTGGGAGATGATCGACTGATTTGAGATGGTCGATCCGTTCAATACCCAATGCCTTCGATTTTTCGATATCTTCGGAATCGGGCAATTGAAGGTGAACGCTATATCCGCTGATCCGGGCATGATGGGCCAGAGCGAGGCAATCCGCTCCTCTCCCAGCAATGCGTAGCTTAAGCTTGGGGATCAGCTCCAAAACCTCGCCTGCGTCCTCTGAAGATATCTCCGGATTGATATCTTGAGGAAGTGCTAATGTTCCGGGTCTGCGGTTTTGAAGAAGTCTCACAACGTCAAAAATCTTTACCGCCGATCGAATGGGGATGAGCTCAATTCCGATCGACCCGCCGCAAGGGAGGGGAAGATCGACGAAGGGNGAGCCGAGACCATATCGCAGTTGAACNGTTTCAGATCGNCCGACACNGGATTGTGCGCGTGCAACAACATCAGCATCTACACAGCCGCCGGAGAGATAACCCGACGAAGCCCCCGATGAACTGATCGCCATTAGGGCGCCAGGAGGCCGGATTCCGCCGCCCGTGACGTCAGTAATGCGCGCAAGGACGACCTCGCTGCCGTTTTCCATCCACTGGAGCGCACGTTCCAGCACGTCTTCAGGGAAGACTTCATAGGTCGATCTCGGCTCTGACATAATCATCGTTGTAAATGAGCATTTAGAGCGCGGCTAGTGGGGTCAGCTGAAATTGAAATCCCGGAAGTCTTTCAATATCCNGACGGTTGCGCTGGCAGCGGCNTCACAAATTTCGTTATAGTGCCGCAGAACGCTTCGTCCGGCTTCGGTGAGCTCTGTTCCGCCGCCAGTGGCACCGCCATGCCTCATGAGAATGAGCGGAACGGGAAAACTGGCATTGAGCTGATCTACCAGTTTTAGTGCCTTCGGATAGGACATTCCCATATCCTGAGCGGCNGCTGANAGTGAAGAATTNTCTGCAATNGCTTGAAGTAATGCGGCTTTTCCGGGCCCGAGGCGATGGCCGCCCGGCAGGTCGATTCGGATGCTCAGTCGAGGCTTGGAAGGCATAGTGAACCCTNAAGAAGACACGCGGCCCTGAGGCCGCGTGCGTTCAAATCTTCTATTTCCGCCACACGGCTGCGAGCACTGGATCCTCGACGTCTTCGCCAGCGTATTTGCGCTCTTCGTGACGACCGACCACCATGTGGTGTACTTCGTCCGGGCCATCGGCAAGGCGGAGCGTGCGTTGCTGNGCGTACATGCGNGACAGAGGCGACCATTGCGATACGCCGGTGGCACCGTGCATCTGGATCGCGTCGTCAATGATNTTGCAGACTTTCTCTGGCACCATGGCTTTTACCATGGAGATCCAGACGCGTGCTTCTTTGTTACCCAGAACATCCATCGCTTTCGCAGCTTTGAGAACCATGAGGCGCATGGCTTCGATTTCGATACGCGCACGGGAAATTTTCTCGCGATTGCCACCGAGCTTTGTCAGCGGCTGGCCGAAGGCTTCGCGTGACAGGCCTCGGCGTACCATGAGGTCGAGGGCACGCTCTGCGGCGCCGAGAGAGCGCATGCAGTGGTGAATGCGGCCCGGGCCGAGACGTAGCTGGGAAATCTCGAAACCCCGGCCCTCACCGAGCAGGATGTTCTCCTTCGGTACGCGAACGTTTTCAAACTTCAGATGCATGTGGCCATGCGGCGCGTCGTAATCGCCGAACACCTTCATACCNTCAACGATAGTGACGCCTGGATGTGGCAGCGGAACGAGAATTTGAGATTGTTGTTTGTGCGGCTCGGCATTCGGGCTGGTTTTGACCATGCAGATCATGATCCGGCAGCGCGGGTCGCCGGCGCCCGAGATGTAGTATTTCTCACCATTGATGACCCACTCATCGCCTTCAAGAACAGCTGTCATGGAGACGTTGCGCGCATCAGAAGACGCGACTGCGGGCTCTGTCATTGCAAAGGCAGAACGGATCTCGCCAGCGAGAAGTGGTTTAAGCCATTTCTCCTTCTGGGCGGCCGTGCCGACGCGCTCGAGAACTTCCATATTGCCCGTATCTGGCGCAGCGCAGTTCATGCTTTCAGACGCCAGCGGGTTTTTCCCCAGTTCAGCGGCGATGTAGGCATANTCCAGATTTTTCAGGCCTTCACCTGTGTGGGCGTCCGGTAAGAAGAAGTTCCANAGGCCTTGCTTCTTGGCTTCGTCTTTCGCCCCTTCCAGCGCTTCAAGCTGGCCAGGCGCATAGCTCCAGGGGTTTTCTTTGCCTTCGCCGAGGCGATGAAACTCCACGCTCATGGGTTCAACGACTTCNGCAATGAACTTCTTCACGTGCTCATAAAGTGGGCGAGCCTGATCNGACATTCGCAGATCGTTCATTTCCGGCGAATGCGTGTCCAGTTTTGGCATGGATTCATTGGTGTCGGCCATCTCGTTCTCCCTCGAGCTTCGTATGATTTCTTCTCCTGTCTACAGAAGAAGTTTCTGTATTGGAATTGTGTATCCGGGCCCCAAACAAATTTTCTGGGTCTCACGATAAGAAGACCTCATTGTATTCGCGTTCAGTCTTTGACCTCGATTTCACGCACAAGCGGCACAGACTTCGTTGAACATGAATGGCTCCAGAAAGGCCGTCTTGTTGCTTGCCCCACCCGATTTCAAGGCTTAGTCAGTCTGACATGACAGACGATAGACATCCATCAGCCTATGAGGCGCTGAGCTCGCCAGAAGCCATTACGAAGGCTCTGGCATCCGTCGGATATATTTCGACCGAAGAGATTTCGATGGCGGTATTTCTCGCCATCAAGCTGAGAAAACCGGTCCTCATCGAAGGACCTGCGGGCGTGGGTAAGACTGATCTTGCNCAGTCACTTTCGCGGAGCCTTGAGGTGCCGCTTGAGCGTCTTCAATGCTATGAAGGGCTCGATGAGGGGAAATCTCTCTATGAGTGGAAGTACGGCAAACAGCTGCTCTACACNCAGATTCTAAAGGATCGCCTGAACGAAATCGTGGGTGAGGGGAACTCCGTCAGCCAGTTGACTGAGAGTCTGGCAAGCTTTGAAGATCTTTTCTTCTCTCATCAGTTTCTCGAACCCCGGCCATTGCTGCGTGCGATGGAACAGGAAACGGGCTCAGTTCTCCTTATTGATGAGATCGATAAGTCGGACGAAGAATTCGAAGCCTTCCTGCTCGAAGTTCTGTCTGATTATCAGGTGACGATCCCTGAGCTCGGAACGATTAGTGCCAAGGTCCCACCAGTCGTTATCCTGACATCTAACAATGTGCGGGAACTGGGCGATGCGCTGAAGCGGCGCTGCCTCCACCTCTATATCGGCTTTCCAGGCCCCGAGCGGGAACGGGAGATTGTCGGTGCTCGCGTTCCGGGGATTGGCGAGGCTTTGCTGAAACAGTTGGTCGCCTTTGTTCAGGAGCTTCGCGAGAAAGACCTTCGCAAGCGACCGTCCATCTCCGAGACTGTCGATTGGGCGCGGACATTGATGCTTTTGCATGCTGATGTGTTGAACGAAGACATGGTTCGGAAAACGCTCAACGTGCTCCTGAAACATGAAACTGATATCGATTCTGTCTCGAACGGATTGGGCCCGATGGCGCGCAAGGCGGCGTCTGCGTCTGATGAAACCCGTAAATCGAGCGGCTATCCCAATTTCTCATGAGCGCTGAAGCGACTCTCACGAATTTCGTCCGGGCATTGAGGTCGGCAGATGTGAATGTGTCGACTGCNGAGACTCTCGACGCGGTTCGCACNGCTGAGATCATTGGCTATGCAGACCGGGACGATCTGAAAACNTCTCTNCGCTGCGTCCTGGCGAAGTCAGAAGGTGAAAAAGAAACCTATAACCGGCTTTTTGATCTTTACTTCAGTCAGAANTCTCAGGCTGGAGCGAGTTCTTCTCCGTCAGACGATTCATCCGACCTCGAGGACGAAGACAGCTCTCAGGAGAAGACAAGGGACTTCATGGATCTGGCCCAGTCANGCGATGACGTTGCCATTGATATGGCACTCNCGCGCGCTGGCAATGAGGTGAATATTCAGGACATCCGTTTCTCAACCCAGGTCGGNTATTACTCACAGANGATGCTGAAGGCTTTGGGNGTCGAAGCCATGGAAAAGACGCTCCTGAAGCGGCTGCACGAGCAAACGCCNGAGGCGGANACAGAGGCNGAAGCGATGATGGAGGCGCGCAGGCAGATGACGCGCCGNGCCATCGANTATGCNAAGCGCCAGTTTGATGTTTTTGGCGCTGGCGCCACGCAACAGTTTCGCGAAGANGTGCTGGCGGAAAAACGCGTCAATGAAATGGACCGTAANGACGTGGAGCGCATGCGGCCGCTGATCGAGAAGCTCGCGAGACGGCTTGCGACAAAGCACTCTCGCCTGAGACGAAAAAAGAATCGTGGCCAACTCGATATTCGAAAGACGCTGCGGAGCAATGCCGGACGGGATGGCATTCCGTTTGAGGTTCACTGGAAACAGAAGAAAAAGGACAGGCCAAAACTGGTCCTGATCTGCGATGTTTCCGGCTCAGTGGCGCAATATGTGCGCTTCCTGTTGTTGTTTCTTTTCTGTCTTAGAGACGTCGTACCTGATCTCCATAGCTATGCGTTTTCTTCACGGCTGAAAGACGTCGACGACTATTTCACCGATCAGCTCGATGGTTTCGAAAGAGGCATGGAAAAGATCATGAATGATATCGGCTGGGGATCGACAGATTATGGCCAGGCGTTGTCAGACTTCAGAGTCGATCACTGGGCCAAAGTCGATCGACGAACCACAGTGATTGTTTTGGGTGATGCGCGATCAAACCATGGAGATCCGCGCCTCGATATTTTTGAAGAGCTGGCCTCCCGGTGTAAGAGGCTCGTCTGGCTCAACCCGGAAGCAAAATCACTCTGGGGAACGGGCGACAGCGAAATGCTGCGCTATCGCCCGCACTGTTCCATCGTGTCTTATCTGTCGACACTGAAAGACCTGGAGCGCGTCGTCGATGACGTGCTCATGCAGTATCATTAGTCTTCGTCGGCGAAAGTGCGGTAGGCGCGGCTTAGCGACTCCGATGCCGCCTCAATGATGGTCTGACCTTTTTCAATGGTTGCCTGAGCTGGATCGGATCCAATGCGGCCATCCGGGAATATTGCGCGATAGTGACCGGCGTCCCGGAAGCTCCCCACTGGCGCGATTTTCGGCGTCATCTCAACCTTTCGAACCTGATCAGGATAAGCCGCATATGTCACGGCGACTTCTGATGCTGTGGCATGCATGCCGTGGCCGGTTGGAAATTCGCGTTGGCAGACATCCATAATGCCTGGCAGCTCCCACCAGTTCACCGCTTTCAGGCGGAGGTCTGGCAAATTATCTTTGCCACCCACCTTAAGACTACGCTCCGAGTAGATTTCGGCAAAAGCAGCCTGAATGGTTGCGGTATTCCCGCCATGGCCGTTAAGCCAGAAAATCCGCTCAAACCCATGCCGGATCAGAGAGTCAGTCCAGTCTTTCATTGCTGCAATCATGGTAGATGGGCGCAGGGTCATACTGCCTGGGAAGGCGAGGTGGTGCTGGGCAATGCCAACCGAAAAGGTTGGCCCAACCAGAAGCTCCGTCTTCTCTTCTGTCGCTGCGGCGATGATCTCTGGGCACAGAGCGTCTGTCCCGATCAAGCCATTCGGACCGTGCTGCTCGGTTGATCCGATCGGGATAAGAATTGCGCGAGATGATTCGAGATAGGTTTCGATTTCCGGCCATGTAGAGAGATGGAGACGCATACAGATATCCCTGAAGGTTGATGTGGTCCAATTTCGGGTGGGTCTGATGTAATGTCGAGTCCGTGCAATGAAACTCCGGAATGATCGNAGGTTTGTGGCNGAANANGNTNCAAAATATGCTGCAAAACAGAAAAAANATANTGAAAAACGATTAGNNGNTATTGAAAAACAATAAGTTTGAATTTAGGTAGACGACATGATTTTTGAGGCGCCATGCGCGCCAATTCGAGGAATTTATCATGTCAGATGCGCCGCTNGCTCCGAAGCAGGGCTCTAAATTCGGATTGATCTTGAAACGCGCACTCGTGTTCGGCGTGCCGGTGCTCGTCGTTTTGGGCACATTCGCAACCTTCAGTGCGATGAATGCGATGGCGCCGACGCCTGAAGAAAAAGAAGATGTCGTAGANGCGCTTCCAGTTGTTGTTGCAAAGGCTGAAGCCGTNGATGTGACCCTGAAAGTGATTGCGCAGGGGGAGGTGAGGGCGAGATCTGAAGTCGTTCTTTCCCCTGAAGTCAGTGGGCGTATTGCCTATGTGTCGCCAGATTTTGTCGCCGGTGGCCACTTTAATCGCGGTGATGTGCTCGTCCGACTGGATGCAACAGATTTTGAGCTCAGGGTCGTTCAGGCGCGGGCCAGTGTGGCTCAGGCCGANACGGCACTGGCGCGTGAAGAGTCCGAAGCCCGAAATGCAGAAATTGAAGCCAATGAGCTTGGCATCGAGAATGTGTCAGATCTTGCGCTGCGCCAGCCACAGGTCGCCGAAGCCAAAGCTCGTCTTGAATCATCGAAAGCGTCGTTGAAGGAAGGTGAGCATCAACTGTCAAAGACCGTCATCCGGGCGCCGTTCGATGGACGAATTATCTCAAAAGCGGTTTCGCGTGGCGCGTTTGTGAGCGCNGGAACGTCNTTAGCTGAGGTCTTCTCAACGGATGTTGTTGAAATTCCAATCGCGCTGACCGACAGGGACNTCGGTGTTCTGGACCTGCCAATTGGTTTTGAAGCCGGAAACTCACACCCAGGACCTGAAGTTCAGCTCTCGGCAATCGTCGCTGGCGAAGAGCGTCGCTGGACTGGCGAGATCAAAAGGACCGGATCGGGGTTCGACCCCGAAACACGCGTCCTGTTCGCCTATGTGGAAGTTGAAGACCCGTTTGGGGCCGGCGCCGACCGCGGCGTGCCATTGGCAACCGGCCTCTTTGTGTCCGCTGAAATTGAAGGGCCGACTTCTGACAGCCTGATCGCAGTTCCGCGTACAGCATTGCGTGGGAAAGACACGGTGTATGTGGTCGATAACAGCGAAACACTTAGCTTTCGTACCGTAGAAGTAACCTCGTCGGATCGTACTCGCGCACTTATTTCATCGGGGCTGAGTGCGGGCGAAGCTGTGATCACTTCCCCTGTCAGAAGCCCGGCTGAGGGTATGGTTGTTAAACCGGTTGATGATCCGGCGCGTGCCAGCGGCGCAGCGCTGATGGCATCCACTGATTCCGCAAAAAACGAGGAATAGGCGCATGAACGGCATCGTTAAATGGTGGGCATCGAANCCGGTTGCCGCAAACCTTCTTATGATCGCGATCCTTATCGGTGGCGCGGTCGCCTATTTCACGATGGATCGGGAAATCGATCCCTATGTTGAGGTACCTGGCGCTCAGATTTCAGTGGTCTGGCTCGGCGCTTCGCCCAAGGATATTGAAGAGCAGATCGTCACCCGATTGGAAGAGGCAGTGAGCCGGGTCAAAGGCGTTGACGAGCTTCAGGCCGTTGCGGATGAAGGCATCGCAATGGTCTTCGTACAGGGCGATCTGAATCTCGACAAAGACGACTTCCTTCAGGACATCAAGCGCGAAATCGACGCGATTAGTACATTGCCGTCAGCTGCAGANCCTCCTCAGATCCGCCTGTTCAATAGTCAGCAGGAGATCATGCGGATCGCGGTACTCGGTGATGAGACCGTAACAGAAAAAGAGTTGAAGCGGTTTGCCGAGCAGACTCGCCGCGAAGTCTCCATGCTGCCCGAAGTGCCAGAAGTGGAATTGTTCGGTACGCGTGGCGAGGAAGTTTCGATTGAAGTCCCTGAAGAGAAGCTGCGCAGGTATGGTCTGACGCTGGGCGAAGTCGCCAATGCCGTCCGTGCAACCTCAATCAATTCCTCTGCAGGTGTTGTTCGTACTGATGGAGGTACGATCCAGTTGGGAACACGTGCGCAGGCTGATGCGCAGGAAGACTTCGAGAACATCGTTGTGAAGCAGCTGCCGAATGGTGCGGTGGTTCGGGTCAAGGACGTTGCTGAGGTCATAGACGGCTTTGAGCAGGTTGATCTGCTCGCGACCGTGAATGGTCAGAGGACCGTTCTCGTTCAGGTAATGTCAGGACCGAATATGAACGTCGTGAAGATGGCGGCGAATATTCGCGACTATTTGGCCAAGGTTGAGCCGACGCTGCCTGAGGGGATTTCAATGACGCTCTGGGATGATGCGTCTGAAGTTTATCAGGGAAACATCGACACTATCGCGGACAATTTCATCACCGGGCTCGTGCTGGTGATGATTACGCTACTGCTGTTCCTGCGGCCGACGATCGCGCTGTGGGTCTGCGGGGGAATCGCTGTCGCATTTGCTGGAGGACTTGCCTTCCTGCCTATGCTTGGCGTGTCACTGAACATGCTGTCGACTTTCGCTTTCCTCCTGGTTATCGGGGTGATCGTGGACGACGCGATCATTGTGGGGGAAGCCATCCACAATCAGACCGAGAAAGGCGTAACGGGCCTTGAGGCCTCGATGAATGGCACGAGTTCGGTCATCAAGCCGGTCATCTTCGCGGTTCTGACGACGATGATCTTCTTTGCGCCGTGGATGTTTCTTTCGGGGCCGACCAAAGAGTTTACGCGTTCGATCTCCCTCGTTGTGATCATGGCGCTTCTCTTTTCTCTGGTCGAGTCGCTCCTCATCCTTCCTGCGCACCTTGCGCATCTGAAAGCACCGAACCCGAGAAACCCGNTTACGCGCTTTCAGACCAATCTGGCGAACAGCCTGGTCTGGTTCGGAGACAATATTTACCGGCCGGTGCTGATATTTGCGCTGAAGTATCGGTTCACGACGGCCCTGGTGTTCCTGTGTGTGACGGTCCTGTCGTTNGGNCTGATTGCCAATAACATCGTGAAGACAGAGTTCTTTCCAGAGGGAGAGTCCGATCAAATCTCGATCAATGTCGAGCTACCGCAGGGCACACCCTATGAACGNACCCTGCAGGTGCTNGAGCAGATCCAGATTGCNGAAAAGCAGCTGGAAGAANAGGTTAACGCGTCCACCAATGGCGAGGGTGAGCTGATCAAGAACTGGTATACGCGGTCTCGTGACAACAATGTTCTCGCACTCGTAAANCTCGTGCCGCCAGAAACNNGGACNCTGACCGCNCAGGAGACTGCCGAGCGCCTGCGCGAACTNATCGGTGAAGTCCCGGACGCTGAAACNATTGAGGTGAACTATACGAACAACAATAACGGTCCGCCGATTCAGTACGTACTCAATTCACCAGATCTCGACGCCTTGAATGAGGCGGCTGAGGATCTCATGAGTAAGCTTCGCAGTTTTGAGGGCGTGTACAACGTCGTGAATGACAGCCAGAGTGCGAGCGAAGAGATCCAGTTTGATCTCAAGCCTGGCGCTGAGGCCCTCGGCGTGACGTATGAAGCGGTCAACCGCCAAATTCGCCAGGGCTTTTTCGGTGAAGAGGTACAGCGGCTNCCGCGCGANGGNGAAGATGTNCGCGTNTATGTNCGNTTTCCACGTGTCGACCGGGAGGANCTCGACTTCCTCAACAATATGCGNATCCGTACCAGTGATGGCCGCGAAGTCCCGCTCTCTGCTGTGGCTGAGNTGCGGTTCGAACAGGGCATCACGCAGATCAATCGTCGCGAGCGCCAGCGCGCTATGGTGATCAGTGCGGAAGTGGCCACAGATCGGATCAACGAGATCCGTCAGGCANTGAGTTCTGACTATTTCGNTGGCTTCGATGCGCGCCACTCCAGCGTAACGCGCGGCAGTATTGGCCGGGCCGAGAATGAGGCGCAGACCATGCAAGAGATCTTCCTTCTCCTGTTGATCGCGATCTGTGTGGCTTATTTCCTGGTCGCCGTCGCGTTCAAGAGCTATTCCGAACCGTTTCTCATCCTNTTTGCTGCCGTNCCGTTCTGCGCCACAGGGGGCATTCTGGGCCACCTCATGATCGGGCAATCACTGAGTGTGTTTTCCTTCCTGGGGATTGTGGCGGCCGCGGGTGTCGCGGTGAACGATAACCTTGTTCTGATCGACTATGTTCACAAGCTGAGAGATCAGGGCAAATCTGGCATGGATGCCCTTGTTGAGGCCGGTGCGCGACGCTTCAGGCCTATCCTCCTGACGTCACTCACGACCTTTGTAGGCCTACTGCCGCTCATGACGGAAAAGTCTATTCAGGCGCAGTGGCTGGTGCCGATTGGTGTGGGNCTGGCTTACGGTGTTCTGTTCGCGCTGTTTGTGACGCTCTTCCTCGTACCTGCGCTTTATGCGCTGGGCGCAGATGTCAAACGTTTCGTTCTCTATCTGATCAGCGGAAAGAAACGGATGACCTTCCATCGTGAGCTGGGCACAAGCTAGACGCGTGGTGAACAACCATTTGAAAAGGCGGCGCATATGTGCCGCCTTTTTTGTTATCTTGCACGGTGCGCGGGGAGGCAGGCATCACGGGTGCTTGTGGACGTCAGTGAACGGATGGGATGACGTCAGCGCGCCTTCAGGAACCGGAAAGTCGCTTCTGGGGGATGCGTTGAACAGGATAACAACCAATATACTTGGCAGCGGGGTCGTACTGATCGCGCTCGTACTTGGGCTCCGGTCAAACGGTCGGGCCGCTGGACTCTGGCCTTAGGTGAAATGTGAGACGATTAGATCTGAACGCAGACATAGGTGAAATTTCTGGTCCTGAAGGCCGTGCGCTTGATCAGTCCATTCTATCGGCCGTAACCTCGTGCAACATAGCCTGCGGGGGCCATGCGGGTGATGCAGACAGCATGGCTGCCACGCTCGAAATGGCGAAAAAGCTCGGCGTTCGGGCGGGGGCGCACCCTTCTTATCCTGATCGGGAAGGTTTTGGGCGGCGGTCCGTCGTCATCTCCGAGAGCGACTTGAAAGCAAGCCTGAAAGATCAGGTCAAAACGCTGAAAATGCTCGCGGATGAACGTGACATCACACTTACACATCTCAAGCCTCACGGAGCGCTTTATAACGGGGCGGCTCAAGACGCGCTACTCGCTCGCATCGTGGCCGATGTGACAGTTGAGAGCGGCATCGGAACCTTGGTAGGACTGCCAAATAGCGAGATGGCAAAAGCGGCAGAAGAGGCGGGTCTAGACTTTCTCGGTGAGGGGTTTGCAGACCGAAGCTATGAACTCGATGGATCTTTAACGCCGCGCGACGTCGATGGAGCTGTCCTGGAAAGTGAGGTGGCGCAAAAGGAACAAGCGCTTCGCCTCGCGGATGGAGCCGTTGTGACGCGAACCGGTCCGGAGATCGCGCTCGAAATTCAGACTATNTGTCTNCACGGAGACACGAAGGGCGCCNGGGAAGCGGCAGTCGGGATTCGGAAAGCATTATTGGCTCACGGATACGAATTGGGAGCACCTGATGTCTGAACAACCGCGTTTTGTTTCAAAACTTGTTGGCGACGATGCTATTTCCATCCGCGCCCAGGATTTGGCGTCGTTGCGATTGATATCATCGAAACTCAGATCGGGCGGAGACTGGCTGGAAGTCGTCGACGGTATTGAAGACGTTACGCTGCTATTCGATCCGGCTACGCTCTCGCCAGATGAGGCTCTGGAAAAAGCCTCAGACCTTGAGGTGACGCAGGAGACCCGCAGCCTATCGCGTCAGGAGGTCGAACTTAGCGTCCAATTTGGCGGCGAGAATGGTCCAGACATGAAGGATGTTTGCGACCAGCTCGAGATGTCACAAGACGAACTAATCAGCACGCTAAGTGAGAGTGACCTGCAAGTCGATATGATCGGTTTCACGCCGGGCTTCGCTTATATTTCGGGCTTGCCGGAAGCATTGAACGTACCTCGCCTCAAACAACCACGTGCCCGGGTGCCAGCCGGTTCGCTGGGCCTCGCCGCCGGACGGTGCGGCACCTATGCCCTGGAAGGGCCGGGGGGGTGGCCAATCATCGGGAAAATCTCGACGCCGTTGTTTGATAAAAACAATGATCCGCCGTTTGTCCTTCAGGCCGGCATGCGTGTGAAACTGATCAATGAGGCCCACCAATGAGCCTGATTGTTCGAAATCCGGGAATGCAGACAACGCTACAAGGGCGGTTGCGGAAAAATTATCGTCACTTCGGTGTGCCCTGGTCCGGGCCTGCAGATCCACTTTCCTTGTCACTGGCAAACAGGCTCGTTGGCGCGCCAGCTGATCAGCTTGGCCTCGAAATCACACTGACAGGCGCAGAGTTCGAATTCACAGAAGCTGTAAGCTTCGCCTTGACCGGTGCCGAAGCAAAGGCCGCGCTATCGGGACGCGACGTGCAGTCTCACCTTTCCTATACGGCTAAGCCGGGTGACATTTTGAAGATCGGTCCGGCCGAGGGCGGCGCGCGAACCTATCTGGCCTTGTCAGCTCAGCTGCAGGCCGAAGAGTTTCTCGGGTCTTCTTCCACTTATCTTCCTGCGGGGTTCGGNGGATTGCAGGGGCGGGCGTTGAAAGAAGGCGACGTTCTTGAGTTTTCGGATATCTGGCAGGCTGATGCTGCAGAGACTCCCACTGAGCTGCGTCCACATTTCAATGACGCCTTCCTGCTTCAGGTCTGTGAAGGGCCTGACTTTGGAATGATTTCTCAGTCCTCCGGACAGCAGTTGTTCGACAGCGCGTTCAAAGCGACCCAGCGTAGTAGCCGTATGGGGTTGGAGTTGAAAGGCGAGGCCATCAGTATTGAAGGCGATGTCTCGCGTGCCAGCTCAGCTGTTTTTCCTGGCTGTGTGCAATGCCCGCCCGACGGNAATCCGTTTGTGCTGTTGGCAGATGCTCAGACGACCGGNGGATATCCNCATATTCTGCAGGTCATCCGAAGTGACCGCTTTCAGCTGGGCCAGATCAAGCCGGGTGCGACCGTNCATTTTGTCAGAAGGTCTCCGCAGGATGCGATGGAGCGGTACCGGACGAGACTAGAAGTCTATTCCGACTGGATGTCGTCACCGATCATCTGAGGTTTTTGTGGCTTACGGCGCTCGCGGAAAAAGGATCTCAGAAGCTCGGAGGACTTTTCGCTTAAAGGTCCTTTTATGATCTCCGGATGCCAGTGGCAGGNGGGTTGGTCAAAAAAGCGGACGCCATTGACCACNGCACCGCCTTTTTCATCAGGTGCTGCANAGATGACCCGACGAATNCGCGCGTTTGCGATNGCGCCGGCGCACATGGTGCAGGGNTCCAGAGTNACGTAGAGGTCCAGCCCATGAAGGCGATAGTTNTCTAAACTGGTCGCCGCAGCCCGCAGAGCGACGATTTCAGCATGAGATGTCGGGTCATGAGANTGGATGGGCTGGTTATGACCTTCCGCGATCACGTTGCCGGTTTCGGGATCAACGATCACGGCACCGACGGGCACTTCGCCAAGTTTGCCTGCTTTGCGGGCGAGCGCCATGGCCCGTTGCATATACTCTAGCTCTGACACGTCTGGGCCTTCTGCTCTGGACTTTCTGAGGATCAAAGTTATGTGGGCCTACACCGAATTCACAGAAAGCCGAATACCAGCCCATGCGTATTGTTGCCGGAACATTCAAAGGTCGCCGTATTCTGGCGCCAGAGGGAAACCAGACCCGCCCGACCACGGACCGTGTGCGTGAGGCNGTNTTCAATCTTCTTGCTCACAATCCGGACCTGCCNAGCATTGAAGGCGCGCGCGTGATCGATCTTTTTGCGGGGTCTGGCGCGCTCGGATTTGAAGCGCTATCGCGTGGCGCATCCTTCTGCCTTTTCGTTGAAATTGCTGCTGGCGCGCGCGGCGTGATCCGTAACAATATTGAAGAGTTTCAGCTCTTCGGGAATACCCGCATTCACCGCCGATCTGCTACAGATCTCGGNGCGAAGCCAACAGGTGTCGGCGATCCATTCAATTATGTCTTTCTGGACCCGCCCTATGGACGCGAGCTGGTCGTTCCGGCGCTTCGCCAGCTGGTTCAGGGGGGATGGATTGCGGCCGATACAGTGGCTGTCGTTGAGACCCCGACGGACGAGCATCCCGAGGCTGATGGGTGGGAGCAGGTTGATCAGCGTGAGTATGGTGAAACCCGCGTCACCTATCTGAAATACGTTGGTGCTGGCTAATCGACGCCTTCGAGATATTCTTTTCGGATATCGACGGTCGATTGTTTTCCCACGCTATCCCCACAATCAGTCAGCCATTGCTTGGCGGCTTCTCGTCCGCGGTTNCGCAGTTCGATTAGAAATCGCCAGCTGGTATCGAATTTTGTTTCNACCGACAGACGNCAGAGCTGTTCGTCAGCGCGAATGGAATGAACGAACATTCGACGATATTTTGATTTGATACGATCCGCCAACCAGTTCTCATCAAGCAGCTTCTGCACGAACGCGATCGACCTGAGCTCAGCGATCAGAGAGGCGTTGAAGGTAATCTCGTTGAGCCGGTCGAGAATAGCGGCNGCTGTTTTCGGTGTTTCGTTCCGAACCATGGGATTGATGTGGACGATGAGCATGTCGCGCGGCACGTCCGAATAATACAGGGGGTAAAGAGAGGGATTACCGACATAACCTCCGTCCCAGAACGCTTTGTCCTCGATTTCAACAGCCTTGAACACCTGCGGTAAACAAGCTGAAGCGAGAACAGAATCTTCGCTTATTTCATGGTTTCGGAAGACGCGCACGCGGCCGGTATGGACGTTCGTTGCAGAGACAAAAAGCTCCGGTCCATCCGCATGCCGCAATGCCTCGAAATCTATCAGTTTCCTNAACGTCTGCTGGAGNGGNTTATAGTCGAANGGGTTCAAATCGTAAGGACTGGCAACCTGAGACAGGGCCTGAAACATGGCAAAAGGTGTGAAGGGGCCAAAGGAGGGCGACACGGCGCTGGCGGCAGACCGGAGCGCTCCACGTTCAGAAACGTCTTTCCAGAACGCTTCGAGCTTGGCACGTGCGCCTTCGCGACCATTTTCGTGATAGCCAGCTGAGAAAGCCACCGCATTCATGGCGCCTGCCGATGTTGCGGTAATCGCTTTCACGTCGAGCGTGTTATCCCGAAGGATCTGATCGAGCACGCCCCATGTGAAAGCGCCGTGAGAGCCGCCGCCCTGAAGGGCCAGGCTGATAGGTCTGACTTTCATATTATTCTGCCGAGCCAACTGAAATCGAGTTCAGTCTGGCTGACATTGCTGCGCTGCACAATAGGTGGTCAGCTTTTCGGTGCTGGCTGAGGTCTTGTAAATACGAGATGCTTGTCGGTGCTTGCCTCTGCACTGAAGGAATAGCCATCGACATCAAAACGCTTCAGATCATCGACCTGCTGACAGTTCTGTTCCAGCGCCCATCTTGCCATGAGGCCGCGAGCATATTTNGCATAAAAGCTGAGAATACGCAGTTTGCCGTCTTTTTCTTCCTTGAAGCTCACTTCGATAATGTCTGTTTTCAGTGCCTTGCGATCAATCGCGCTGGAGTACTCTTTCGAAGCCAGATTGATGAGCGGTCCGCCGGACGACTTCAGATCCTCATTGAGAAGTTCTGCGATGCGCGATCCCCAGAATTCATAGAGGTTTGAACCTCGTTGTGTATCGAGACGTGTTCCCATCTCCAGGCGATAGGGGTGGATCAAGTCAAGCGGACGCAGAAGTCCGTAAAATCCTGAAAGTATTCTGAGTTGCGTTTGAGCACGCGAAACAGCNGCGTCAGANAGCGTNTTCGCCGCAAGGCCGCGATAGACATCGCCATTAAATGCAAAAAGCGCGGCCTTCGCGTCGTTAGGGGACGGNTTGCTCGCAAGAGACTGATATCGTTCGTAATTCAGGTCCGCCAGATCTTCGGACAGCTTCATGAGCTTGCGGATTTCAGCTCGGCTCAACNTCTTGGTTCTTGTGGCCAGCTTCGCGGTGTCTGANGTCAGTCGTGGCTCAGTTACGGACGATTTCAGAGTTACCGGTTCGAAGTCGAGGCTTTTCGCGGGCGAAAGCACAATCAGCATTCTGTCGTGATCCTTTGGTTTGGTTCGTCATATGCGATTCGTTGACGTCTTAGCCAAGGAGCTAGCTCAGTTTGAAAATTCGTCCCGGATTGAGAATATTTTTTGGATCAAGTGCTGCTTTTATCGAGCGCATCATCTGCAATTCGATTTCGCTCTTATGATCCGGCAATTCGTGGCGCTTCAGAAGACCGATACCGTGTTCGGCGGAGATAGAGCCGTTGAAATCCGTCACCATGGCGTGGACCGTGTTGGTAATCGCTTCGGCCTGTTTCCTGACGACGGGATTCCCAGTGTCAGCCGGTTCTGCAACGGCGTAATGGAGATTCCCGTCTCCCAGATGGCCAAANACGAAAATCTCGATGTCGCCGAAGTCGCGCTTGAGGCGATCCTCGCTTTTCTCGATAAATTCAGCGATCCGTGACACCGGAACAGAGACGTCATGATTAACCGAGTTAAGGAAACTGCGTTTGACGAGTGGCAGGCTCTCGCGGATCGTCCAGAAGTCTTCGGCCTGTGAGAGGGAGCTGGCGATGGCGCCGTCAGAGACCAGACCTTCTTCGAACGCGCCTTCAAGCGCTGTTTCGAGGCTGGCTCGCGCCTGACCTTCATCGGCGAGCGAGATCTCGACCAGTATCCTCCAGGGGCTCTCACTGGGCAGAGGATCCCGGCAGTTTTCAATTTCTTCGCAGGTCAGCTCTACGCCTTCACGGCGCATCAGTTCGAAGCTGGTAATGGTGTCGCCAGCGCGATCTCTCAGGAATGAGAGGAGTTTGACGGCGTCTTCGACGCTTTCGAGTGTCAGCCACGCCGTTGCTGTTTGTGGGACCGGGAAGAGTTTCAGGCAAGCAGCTGTCACCACACCCAGAGTGCCTTCTGCGCCGGCAAACAGGTGTTTCAAATCATAGCCGGTATTATCCTTTCGGAGACCTCTCAAACCATTCCAGATCTGTCCGTCTGCAGTGACCACTTCCAGCCCCAGAAGGAGATCACGCATCATGCCGTAGCGGAGTACGGCCACGCCACCGGCATTTGTGGAGATCAAGCCGCCAATTGTCGCTGTACCCTGACTGCCGAGCGATAGCGGAAAGAAACGATCGGCGTCGCGCGCGGCATCGTGAACATTGGTCAGAATGCAGCCTGCATCCNCGACNATTGAGTTATTGAGTGGGTCCACTGACCGGATCGAGTTTAAGCGTGTCAGAGAGAGGACCGCTTCGCCGTGGGCAATGCCGCCATTTACAAGCCCGGTATTTCCGCCTTGAGGCGTGATGGGCACGGAATGCCGTGAACAAAGCTTGAGAACTTCAGAGACTTCTTCGGTATTTGCGGGTTTGAGCAAAAGACCGGAATAGCCCTTATAATTTCCGCGCCAGTCCTGAAGGTGCGGATCGATCTCATTTGGGTCCTCAGACCATCCTTTTTCGCCAAGCGCTGCTTTAACGTCCGAGATAAATTCTGCTGTGATGGGCGAAGAGCCGTCTGCCATCCTGCATTCCTTCAGTTTTGATCTGACGTTGCTGCGCGCCTCAGCCGATCATTTATCGCTTCGCCGAGGCCGGTCTCGGGAATCGGCGCCACTGCTATGGCGTTATGCCTGTTATCGAGTGTTCTCAGCATATCAAACAGATTGGCGGCGGCTTCGTTCACATCACCTGATTCTGACAGGTTCAATGTGGTTCCCACTGGAGATGTTCCAAATGCCAGAAAGGCTTCCCCAGGTTCGGGTAGCTCGGCGTTGAGTCGCAGTTTCGCGTCAGGCGAATAGTGACGTGACAACATACCCGGCGATCGTGGCGCATCATTATCCGACCCCGCGATCGCTATCGGGCCTATAACGTCTTCGATCTTTTGGCGATCGAGGCTGCCCGCGCGCAATAACGTTGCCTTGTCGCCGTCAATTCGAATTACGCTCGATTCAAGGCCAAGGACCGATGCGCCCCCATCAAGGATGCAGGGAAGATCAGCGCCAAACTCTTCATGGACATGCGCCGCTCGCGTCGGGCTGATCTTTCCGGATCGGTTAGCTGACGGCGCTGTAAGCGGCGCGCCGAATTCAGAGAGGATTGTTCTTGCCATGGTGTGGGCCGGACAGCGCAGCGCCTGTGTGTCCAGGCCTGATCTTGCCAGAGAACAGACAGAGTTTGTTTTCGAAACAGGAAGCACAAGGGTCAGTGGGCCCGGCCAGAAAGCGTCTGCGAGCTGGTATCCCAGCTCTGAAAACACAGCTTNGCGTTCNGCTGAGTCCATATCTGGAACATGTGCGATCAGNGGGTTNAATTGNGGACGTTTTTTGAGCGCGTAAATGCTCGTTACCGCTCGCGGATTACGCGCATCGCCAGCCAGCCCGTAGACTGTTTCTGTCGGCAAACCAATCAAGCCGCCCTGAGACAGGATTTTAAGCGCTTGCTCAATCTTTGTGCTGGTAGACGTCTCAGTCAAAGCGGTAAATCTATCTTGCCAAAGTCGTTGTCATTGATCAGTTCTGTAGACTTAAAGTCCGCGGGGCGAAAGCAACTCGCTTTCAAAGCGGCATGAGAGGTGCTCGGGTTCGGGCGAGGCTTAATGAAAACATTGCCNGGACTCTATACCATCGGGATCACATTGATCGGTATCTCATTTTTGGGCTGGTTCATCCTTGTCGTGACACAGATTCTGGCTGTTGTTACGAATANGCAGTTGTTTTCTGAAAGTNTGTTCTCGCTGACTGTCCTATTGCCTGTATTCGGCGGGCTGGGTATGGCAGTCCTTCTCACCAAGGTCGTCCTGGAACGTATCGCCAATCGGGATGATGAATATTACGCCAAAAAAGTGGACCGTTAAGTTTGATCCTGACAACAACCGAAACTGTTCCCGGCCGGGACGTGTCTGACGTACTGGGCCTTGTGAAGGGCAATGTCGTTCGCGCGCGTTTTGTCGGTCGCGATATTGTTGCGGGCTTGCGNACGCTTGTGGGCGGCGAAGTCAACGAATACACCAAGCTGATGGCCGAATCTCGGGAGCAAGCGCTAGATCGGATGATCGAGGACGCTGAGGCGCTCGGAGCAGATGCTATTGTTAATNTACGTTTCTCAACCTCTCTGATCATGCAGGGATCGTCTGAGATCCTTGCTTATGGAACCGCGGTGCGCCTGAAATGAACGACGTTACGGATAAGTCGACTGAACCGGCNGGCTTTTTTCCCCGGCTGATNAATGAAGTGAAAGAACTGGCGGTAACNGTTCTGATCTTTCTGCCGATCTGGTTCTTTTTTTCACTCTTCGTCTATGAGCTTCGCTCGATCCCAAGTGAAAGCATGGTGCCAAATCTTCAGGTNGGCGACCGTGTCGCTGTTTCGAAGTTCTCTTACGGCTATTCGAAATACTCTGTGCCTCTGGGACTTGGGCGCTTTCTGCCATTAGGCGATGGGAGGCTGTTCGGCGGTACGCCCGAGCGTGGGGACGTCGTCGTATTCCGTCACCCNCATGTCGATAAGGTCATGATCAAGCGTCTCATCGGTTTGCCGGGCGACACAATTCAGATCGTTGACAACAAGATCATCATCAATGGCGAGGCAATGAAACAAGAGCCGGTTCGTCGCGTCGTCTATCGAGAGGCGCGGCAAAACCGACGTTATGAGGCTGATGAGATTCTGGAAACTAATCCGGAGGGGGAGTCCTATCTGACCCACCTCCTGTATCAGCACAATTACGCNAATCTGCCGGTCTACAAGGTCCCCGAAGGCTATTATTTCTTTATGGGTGACAATCGGGACAATTCGACTGATGGTCGAGCGCTTAGCGGTCATTGCCCGCCAAATGCGAACGGCGTCATTGATGAGGCAGGCTGCGAGCCGAACACGCGACCAGGGGAAGAGCCGAGTATCGGTTATGTGCCCTACGAAATGCTCATCGGTCGTGCCGATACAGTCCTGTTCACGCTGAATTTCTGCGGGCGATATGAATCGGGATGTCCAAAGGGTCGGGTGTGGAAAAGTTTGTAGTTCCAGTTATCAACTGATTATCCAGTTTATGAGACAAACCACACCGTAATACAGGGTGTGGGCGATGATCTGTGAACTTCTGAAGTTTAAGGACCTTGGCGAAGCTGAGCTGGCGCGTTGGGATGAACTTCGTGACTGTCACGACGCCTACCGAAGCCCATTTTTTTCGCCGACATTCACACGCATCGTTTCTGAGGTTCGCGACAATGTTCGCGTCATCGTGTTCGGTGAGGGTGACGACATCGACATGATATGGCCGATCCAGGTCAATGGACGNAATGCCGAGCCTGCTGGCGCACCATTTGCCGATTATCACGGNCCTTTNGCGCGAGCTGGATGGTCGGGCGACCTCGCAGNTATTCTGAANCGGCTGAAGTTGAATACGATTCGAATGACGAGTGCCTATGATCCGAATGGGCATGTGCGTGGTTTCGTAAACTCTACCGATATTGCTTACATTACAGANCTNAGAGATGGTGCGGCTGCGTTTTTTGAGTACCAGCAGAACGAATACCCNCGGCATGCAAAAAAAATGCGCCGGCTGGATCGGAAGATCTCCCGTGAAATCGGTGATCTGACTTTTGATTTCGATAGCCAGAACGAAGCCTTCTGGGATCAGTTGATGAACCTGAAACGCCAGCAATATCGTGAAACGGGACGGCATGACGTCCTCGGGCCGGAATGGTCACGTGAGATGATGCGNCGTCTCTGGCATTCAGATGACCCAGGCTGTAAAGGGTATATGCATTCGCTGACGAGCAACGGCACATTCCTCGCGGCAGAATTCAACCTGACTTGCCGCTCGACCCTTCATGGATGGATTCCCGTCTATCAGCCTGAATATTCAAGTTATTCGCCGGGTTCTGTCATTCAGCATTATATCATNGAAGAAGCGGATCGTCGNGGTTTCCACTTTTATGATTACGGGACGAGCGCTGGGCACTACAAAAAATACTACACCAACATGGAAATTGAGGTCGTAGGTGGAACGGTTCGGTCCAACAGCGTTGGGGCGAAAGCTGGTGCGGTGGTGGAATCGCTCTGGCATGGCATTGAAAATGCTGGAATTCCAAAATTAAGCGGACTGGCAGGGCAGGTTCGTCGTCGCTACGAAATTATTCGAACCGCGGAAACAAGTATGGCAGGGCGACTTCGCGGTATAGCATCNGCTGCNACGCAGGTTTCAAAGATCTGACGATCTTAATCTTCAGAAAATTCGGAAGCAAAAAAGAACGATGTCGGTCGCTTCTCTGGGTCATCTGACTTGTTCAGTTGCATTCGCGGCGCTAACACGTGAACCTTGAGCGAATCCGAGAAGGCCAACCGGCCTGTAGTTAGTTAGGTCACAGCGTCGATTTGTATATGGCTGATCAGACTCAAGAGCTTACCCGGGGTTCGTCGCGAACTCAGACAGGCCCGATAATTGTTGCACGGCATGGACGCCCTGCGCTTGATCGAACCAAAGGACCTCGGCTGAACTGGCGCGAGTATAAAGACTGGTGGTCTCGCTACGAAGCGGGCGGACTTGCTGAAAAACAGGATGCGCCACAGATTCTCAAGGATCTTGTGAAAGGCAGTGATGTCGTTCTCGCATCCAGCCGTCAGCGATCTATGGAAACAGCCCGCCTCGCGGCGCCCTGGGCTGAGAATATCGAAAGTTCTGATCTGTTTTGGGAGGCCAACTTGCCGCCGCCGCGATGGGAGAAGGTGCGCTTTCTTCCAAAAACATGGAATATTTTGGCGCGTGCGGCCTGGTTGCGGGGCCATAAACTGGATGGTGAGGGCGTGCGGGANGCCGAGGCGCGGGCTGAACGNGCTGCTGACTGCCTGATTGAGCGCGCAAAAGAAGGCCAGGTCTTTCTGGCAGCGCACGGATGGTTCAATCGTATGCTCCGNCCCCGTCTGCGCGCTCGCGGATGGGTTTGCGTCCTGGATGGCGGAGACGCTTACTGGTCGTACCGCGTGTATGAATATCGACCGAAATCGGCAAGTCGTGCACAAGCGTGATTGAGTTCCTTTAAGAGGCCTCCTATGGTCGCCACGAAGGACGGAATCATGACCGAAAAGACATCTCTCGAAGAGCTCANTTTCGAGGCCGCGCTGAAAGAACTCGAAACGATCGTCGACAAGCTGGAGAGCGGCGACGTTTCTCTGGAAGAATCCATTGCGATCTATGAGCGNGGGGCAAGTTTGAAGAATNATTGCCTTAACAAGCTGAAGTCCGCTCAGNTGAAGGTTGAGCAGATCGTGCTNAGTCAGAATGGCGATGTCGGTGTCACTGCGGCAGATGCTGATGGGTGAAGGTACATCCGATCTCTCTGAATTTGAGACGCGCCTGAACGAAGTTGCAGACCGGGTAACTGTAGTGCTCGATCGCCTCATTGCGCCTGCAGACGGCCCGGAGGCTCAATTAATGCGCGCCATGCGCTATGCAGCATTGGCAACTGGAAAGCGCCTGAGACCGTTTTACGTCATTCACTTTGGCCAATTGTTTGATGCACCCGAAACCTCTCTTATGCGTACAGCAGCGGCGCTGGAATGCGTGCACACGTATTCGCTGATACACGATGATCTTCCCTGCATGGATGATGATGATTTTCGCCGTGGCCAGCCCACAGTTCATAAAGAGTTCGATGAGGCGACCGCGGTTCTGGCCGGAGACGCGCTTTTGACCCTGGCTTTTGAAATCCTTGCGCACACCGACACTCACGCCGACGGCCATGTCCGGTGTAAACTGGTNGAGAAGCTCGCCCGCGCCTCAGGAGCGCAAGGAATGGTCGGCGGGCAGATGATCGACATGCTTTCGGGTGATGTTCGACAGGACCTCAATTCGATCACGCGTATGCAGCGTTTAAAAACTGGCGCGCTTATCGCCTATGCAGGAGAGGCAGCNTGTATTCTTGGTGGTGCGACCGAGGCGGAACGAAATGCGGTTCAAGGATTTACTCATGATCTGGGGCTGGCGTACCAGATTTCAGATGATTTGCTGGACGTGGAGGGCGATCTCTCAACTTTAGGGAAGCAAACCGGGAAAGACGAAGCTGCAGGAAAAGCAAACTTTGTCTCACTTCTGGGGTTGGAAGGTGCGCGGCAGCGCGTGCAGATTCTGGCGGACCAGGCAAAAGATCACCTCGGAATCTTCCGCAATCGCGCCCATTTGTTGCTTCAATCCGTTGATTATGTTCTTGAACGCCGCAGATAACAAAGCATCGAATAATTAATTCGAGTATTGAGTGTTTGAATGACAGATACGCCACACCTGGATCAGATNAAATTTCCCTCCGATTTGAAGAACAAGTCACGTGANGAGCTCGAAGCCGTCTGTGATGAGCTGCGTGCCGAAGTTGTTGATGCCGTTTCTGTAACTGGCGGACACCTCGGTGCTGGTCTTGGCGTGGTGGAGCTGACCGTTGCGATTCATCACGTATTCAATACACCTTCGGACAAGCTGATCTTTGATGTNGGCCACCAGTGCTATCCGCACAAAGTTTTGACAGGGCGTCGTGGTCGTATCCGGACCCTTCGCCAGGGCGGTGGATTGTCCGGCTTCACCAAGCGCGCTGAAAGTGAATACGATCCATTCGGCGCGGCTCACGCTTCAACGTCGATTTCGGCGGGCCTTGGATTTGCTGTCGCGAGCGATCTCGACAGTCGGGGTGACCATACGATTTGCGTGATCGGCGATGGGGCACTGTCTGCTGGGATGGCCTATGAGGCTATGAACAATGCGGGCGCGCTCAATAAGAAACTCATCGTCATTCTGAATGACAATGACATGTCAATTGCGCCACCTGTGGGCGCAATGAGCCATTATTTGTCGAAGCTTGTTTCAGGTAAGCCGTACCGCTCCTTACGCAAGCTTGGCAAAAAGCTCGTTAAACCCATGGGGCTGGAGAAATCAGTTAAGAAAGTCGAAGAGTTTGCGCGTGGGTTCGCTATGGGTGGCACCATGTTTGAAGAGCTCGGCTTCTACTATGTCGGCCCGATTGACGGCCATGACCTGGATGTCCTCGTACCTGTGCTTGAAAATATTCGAGACAGTATCGACGGACCAGTTCTCATTCATGCGGTGACCCAGAAGGGCAAGGGATACGCACCCGCAGAGGCGGCGTCGGACAAGTATCACGGTGTTTCCAAATTCAATGTGATCACCGGGGAACAGAAAAAGGCCACTCCGGGAGCGCCCAGCTATACAAAAGTATTTGGNGAGACTCTGACGAAGCTCGGCGAGAAAGATGAGAAGCTCGTCGCGATCACCGCGGCCATGCCATCTGGCACGGGCGTCTCAATCTTNGCAGAAGCTTTCCCTGATCGGAGCTTCGATGTTGGTATAGCTGANCAGCACGCAGTGACTTTCGCGGCTGGACTTGCTGCGGATGGGTATCGGCCATTCGCTGCGATTTATTCCACTTTCCTGCAACGCGCCTATGATCAGGTTGTCCACGACGTCGCAATTCAAAAGCTGCCGGTGCGCTTCGCGATAGACCGGGCGGGACTCGTTGGTGCTGATGGACCAACNCATGCAGGAAGCTTCGATATTTCTTTCCTTGGGCATCTGCCACACATGGTGTGTATGGCCGCGTCAGACGAAGCAGAACTGGCCCGTATGATCCTGACTTCCAGTCTGATTGACGATGCACCGTCTGCCTTCCGCTATCCGCGGGGGGAGGGCATCGGCGTCGAAATTCCGGAACAGCTCACGCCGCTGGAGATCGGCAAAGGGCGTATTNTCCGGGAAGGGAACACGATTGCGCTTCTGTCTTACGGCGGACGCCTTCAGGAAGCTCTCAAGGCCGCAGANCTGCTTGCCGCGCAGGGTCTGTCTACGACGGTTGCGGATGCGCGTTTCGCAAAGCCGCTCGACCACGATCTNATCAACCGCCTTGCCCGAGAGCATGAGGTTCTGATCACCTTGGAAGAGGGGNCCATAGGCGGTTTCGGTTCGTTCACGCTGCATCATCTGGCGCAAACAGGCGGTCTCGACCGCGGTCTGAAGATCAGGTCTATGGTCCTGCCTGACGAGTTTATTGATCAGGACAAGCCAGAAGTTATGTATGAGTACGCCGGTCTTAACGCTCGCCATATTGCCTCGAATGCGATTTCCGCATTGGGTCGGGGTGACGTAGCGGCACTCAGCCGCGCAGCGGTTTAAGCGACAGGGCGACCATTATAAATCCTTGATTTCGTCTCTCCGGTCAGTCAGTTCTTTACTAGATATACTATGTAGAACAGATTGAGGGAGAAGAACGTGGCATCTAGTCCAGCAGCCGCTTTGCCAGACAACTGGCCTGTCATGAGTATTGAGCGCGCGAATGCCGCACTCACAGCCAAAGGTGCGCCTTTCGAGCTCGAAGATGCGCTCATTCGGGGTGTGAGCATGCCTGTTTACAAGAACGCTTATCCCACAATGCGAGCGCTGCTTGAAACCGGGTCGGAAACCTGGGCGCCGCGTGATATGCTTGTCTATGAAGATGACCGGGTGACTTTTTCAGCGCATGCAAAAGCGGTTCAGCACCTTGCTCGAGCACTGACGACAAACTTCGGCCTGCAGAAAGGTGATCGCGTTGCGATTTGTATGCGAAACTACCCGCAATGGTCCGTGGCATTCTGGGCCTGTATGGTCTCCGGATTTNT
Source organism: Ponticaulis sp. (assembly GCA_002699325.1). GTDB lineage: Bacteria > Pseudomonadota > Alphaproteobacteria > Caulobacterales > Hyphomonadaceae > Ponticaulis. Next base: position 37,623 of record PABS01000056.1, read on the forward strand.
TGCCACACCGTTGAACTCCTGGTGGAAGGGTGATGAGCTGGAATATGGCCTGGAAAATTCCGGCGCAAAAATTGCCATCGTCGATCCGCAGATTTTCGAACGTATCCAAAATCACTGGACCAAGCTCGATGGTCTGACGAACATAATCATCGCACGTAGCGAGGATGAATATTCAGATCCCAATGTGACGTCGTTGGAGGAAGTGATCGGTGAAGCCAATTCATGGGCGTCACTCGATTCTATCCCTCTGCCTGATGTCGATATTGAGCCGGACGATGATGCCACGCTGATGTATTCATCCGGCACGACCGGTCAACCAAAGGGCATTCTTGCCACGCATCGCGCCATCATTTCCAACATGTTCAACTCCATGGGAAATCAGGCTCGCTCCTATCTTCGACGCGGCGAAGCGGTTCCTGTGAATGGACCCGACGAACCGCAGAAGGCAAATCTGCTGTCGATCCCGTTCTTCCACGTGACAGGAGCTTTTGCCGTGCTGGTGCCAACACTCCATAACGGCCAAAAGATCGTCAGCATGTATAAATGGGATGCGACTGAAGCACTCCCGATTATCGAACGTGAAAAGATTACAGTATTCGGCGGCGTCCCGGCGATTGCCTGGCAGGTGCTCGAGCANCCGGATCGCGAGAAATACGATCTGTCNTCCGTCGAAGCCATTTCCTACGGCGGTGCACCTTCCGCGCCGGAGCTGGTCTCAACGATCAAGCGGTCATTTCCAGAAGCACACGCCGCCAACGGCTGGGGCATGACGGAGACGTGTGCGACNGCGACGTTGAACCTTGCCGAAGACTATATTGCGAAGCCTCAGAGTGCTGGACTGCCAGGACTTGCGATGNAGATCAAAATCGTNGGTCCGAACGGTGAGAGCCTTCCNGCTGGAGAAGTGGGTGAGCTTTATTGTTTTGGCCCNTCGGTGGCGAAAGAATATTGGCGTCGACCGGAAGAAACTGCGGAAACGTTTAAAAACGGCTGGGTTGCCACGGGTGATCTCGCGAGACTCGATGAAGAAGGGTTTCTTTATCTCGTTGATCGCGCCAAGGACATGTTGATCCGTGGTGGCGAGAATATCTACTGTATTGAAGTCGAGAACGTNCTNTANGAGCACCCNGCCGTNATGGATGCGGCGATNGTCGGNATCCCNCATAANGTNCTNGGNGANGAAGTNGGNGCCGTNGTCCAGTTAAAACCCGGNNAAACAGCCACAGAGGACGAAATTCGACATTTCGTTGCNGGNAAACTGGCNGCATTCAAAGTNCCNAAAGCNGTGAAATTTCAGACAGAGCCACTTCCGAGGAATGCAAACGGAAAGATTTTGAAGCCGGAACTGCGCGAGCTGTTCACGGCTTGAGGCCACGGGCACTAAGTGGGCGTGTCTGTAGCAGGCACGCCTCGGATGCTTTCACATCCCTCCATGGATACATCAGCACAGCCAGCATCCAGAGCGGCATAAAGCGAAATGATCGCTGAGGCGAGATTGGCTTCAGTTGCAAGGATAGATTCGCGACTAGAAATCAGCGTTCGCTGAGCNTCAAGAACATCAATGAAGCTGGCGAGGCCTTCGCGATACAGTGCGTCGAGTTGTTCGTAAGCGGCCTCGCTGGATCGTACAGATTCAAGTTGTTCATTGAGGCTGATTTTTATTGCCTCAATCTCGACCAGAGCCGACTCAACTTCTCTGAGCGCTGTGAGGATATTAGCGCGGTACGCAAAAGCTGCGGCTTCAGCACGCGCACGTTGGGCATCGACTTCAGCTTGCCGGCGGCCATAGTCTAAAATGGGAATATCAACCAGAGCTGAAAGGCTGAGAGAGATCTCATCAGCTGTACCAGACACATCTCCGAAACCTGCAGATAACTGCCCGGGCAGGCGAAGAGATGGCAATAGGTCAGCCTGTTCGACACCAATCCGGGTAACGGCCGCACGAAGATTGGCCTCGGCGGCCTGGATGTCGGGACGCCGTCGTATCAGGTTCGCTGGAAGCACAATTTGAGGACCGGAAGAGAAAACCGGAATTTCGTCTGTTTCTGAAGTGCCGAGGTCAACCGAACCGGGCAATTGGCCAGTAAGGACTGCGAGCGAATATTCCGCCTGGCTGCGGTTTGAAAGGATAATGCTCTGCTGTGCACGTGTACGAGACAAGTCCGCGCGTGTTCGGTCAACGTCAAGCTTGGGTGAGAGCCCGGCCGCATAGCGCGCTTCGACAATCTCGAGCGTNCGCTGCTGCAAATCCAGCGTCGATTGTAAAAGTGCCAGCCGAGCACCGGTGCGACGGAGTTCGACATACTGGAGCGCTACCGACTCAGCGATCAGGCGTCGAAGGTTTGCGACGCCGAACTCTGCAGCAATATAGTCTTCTTCGGCAGCTTCGAGACGTGCGTCCAGTTGGCCGTTGATATCCGGGTTAAAGGTGAAACCAGCCCCNGCAGATCCGGTGAGATTTACATCCATGCCGCTGCTCAGGAGGCTGCCTATCCGAGAATCCACGAAACCGTCAAACGTCGGGAGAAGGTCGGAACGGGCCGCGCGGGTCAGTNCATATGTTGCAGAGAGACGTGCGAGAGATTCCCTGATTCCCAGATTATCGGATTGAGCGGCTGACACCAGTTCCGCGAGCGTCTCGTCATCAAATCCAAGCCACCACTGACCGGGGTCTTGTTCGGCAGTGTCGATGCTGGATGCGGTAATATAGCTTTGGGGAATAGAGTCGTCGACTTCTACGGATTGGGGGGTGATCGCGCAGCCGGTTAGCAGCGATATTCCAGCCAGGAGTGTAAACTTGAACTTGTATATCACTCGGCCGGCTCCACGCGCGTNGCCTGCTTNTCATTATAAGCGTTCACTTCATCCTCCAATGCTCGCGAGGAATCGCTACTTTTCTTTCCGCTGAGTGAGGACAGTCCNAGATAAATTACGGGTGTCAGGAANAGGGTGAAAATCGACGACAGGCCGAGTCCCCCGAATATCACCCAGCCAATCGCATTGCGCGCTTCAGCGCCCGCNCCAGAGGAAAGGATTAGTGGAATAGCGCCAAACGCCGTGGAAATAACCGTCATGATGATCGGACGTGCACGTATAACGGCGGCGTTGAAGACAGCGTCTCGGACGTTCTGGCCCTCTTCGCGCAACTGGTTTGCGAATTCCACAAGCAGAACGCCATTCTTCGACATCAGACCAATCAGCAAGATCAGGCCAATCTGAGAATAGATGTTCAGTGAAACACCTGACAGATAGATAGAGAGAATTGCTGCAGCGAGCGCAAAAGGAACAGATACCAGAATAACCAGGGGGCTGGTCAGGCTCTCAAACTGAGCGACAAGCACCAGAAATACGATAATTAAGGCGAAGGTGTAGGTGATCAGCAAATCTCGGTTTGATTCACCCATGGTTGCGGCTTCGCCCCTCAGGATCATGCCAATGCCCTCAGGAAGTGTCTCATCACTCAAGCGCTGAATCTCAGTGATCGCGTCGGCGAGCGCTACACCTGGCGCCACATCCATCGACACTTCAATTGCGCGACGTTGTTCGACGCGGTTCAACTCTGCTGCAACGCCTTCTTCGACGAGATTGGTCAGGCTTGAGAGAGGAATGAGTGCTCCATTTGTCGAGCGGACGAATAAATTGCTGAGATCGGTCGGAGTTTGAACAGCCATCGGCTCCGATTCAAGCATGATGGGAATGGATTGATCCTGAACATTGAGGTCCACCACATTGTCGCCGCCAACCATGGCGCGAAGCGTGAGCGACACCTGATCAAGCGAAACGTTGAGGTCTGCGGCGCGCTGCCGGTCCACACGTATGGAAAGCTGCGGCTGTGTCGGCTGGTAGGAAATCTCTGCGTTTGAAAGCAGCTGAGANTCCGTTTCGATCCGGTCTGCCAGTTCCCGTGCAGCGAGATAGATGGTCTGGTATTCAGGCCCGGTGAGGGCAATCTCGATGCCTTCTCGCATGCCGCGGCCAAAGCTCAGACTTCCACGCCCAAAAGCAGAAGCTCGTACGCCTGGGATCTGGCTCAGCGGTCCACGCACTTCATTGACGATTTCTTCCTGGCTTCGCGTCCGTTCTTCCCATGGCGCTAACTCGGCTGTGACGCCGACGCGGTTCGGATCCCAACGGCCGATGATGGTGAAGAGTGACTCGATCTCACCGGAGTCGACATAAGGTTGCAGCACATTCTCGATGTAATCAGTCTGGCGTTCCATGAAGTAGAGACCGACCCCATCCGGACCGGTCGCCATCACCTCGAATTTCGCGCGGTCTTCTTGTGGTACAAGTTCTGAATCGACACGAAGAAAGGCGAAATAAGCCATGGATGCGGCCACGAGGCACACAAGAAAAGTAACAAGAGGAAAGCGCAAACACACGCTCAGAGCGCTTGCATATCCATTCTTGAGTACGTTTCCGAAGCGGGTGAAGATCGTTTTCTTTTCCGCGGCTGAGGCCAGATTCAAACGCGCTGCGACAGCTGGGGACAGGGACAACGCGACAAAGGATGAAATGATAACGGAGAACGCCAGGACGAATCCAAATTCGCGAAACAGACGGCCAACAGTAGATGGCAGGAAAGAAATCGGAACGAAAACGGCAACCAACACGGCTGTGGTTGCAACGACGGCGAAGAAAACCTGACGCGTACCGACGGCTGCCGCCATCTTTNTGCCCATACCGTCTGATTGCTGGCGCTGAATATTCTCAAGCACCACGATNGCGTCATCNACAATGAGNCCGGTCGCCAAGACCAGCGCGAGCAGCGTGAGCAGGTTGATGGAAAAGCCCATCATCCAAATTCCGGCTATTGTGCCGATCAGCGCAACCGGGATGGCGAGGCTTGGGATGAGNGTGGCTTTCCACGAGCCAAGGAAGACCCAAATGGTGGCGATCACAATCGCTACCGTGATCAAGAGGGTGATCAGAACTTCGGCAACCGACTTTTTGATGAAGATCGCGTCATCGGAAATCACTGTGACGGTCACATCTTTCAGGCGTGAGTTCAGAAGCGCCACTTTNTCCTGAACAGNATCTGATATCTGAATGGTATTTGATTGGGCCTGCCGTACCACTCCAAGACCAATAACAGGTTCGCCATTCAGGCGCAGAAGATTGTTTGCGTTGGCCGGTCCCAGAACAACATCAGCAACATCGCTGATTTTTACTTCGCCCGAAATGATCACTTCGCCGATCAATTCGGGCGTTGAGGCAGTCGCTTCTGCCCGCACCAATAGCTCCTGTGCGTCCGACTTGAAGCTGCCGACAGGAACATCAAATGGCGCCTGGCGCAGCGCACTGGCGACNTCACTTATCGTCAGGCCGAAACGGTTCAGCGCCTGAGGGCTGACGACAACGCGCATCTGACGTTGACGTGTTCCGAACTCCTGAAGTGTCGCCACGCCGTCGATCGCCTGGATTTCCGGCGCGATATCGGTTTGGATTATTCTTGTCAGCTCGTCCTCAGGATAGACTGAGCTCTCGACGGCAAGAGAGATGATCGGCCGGGCATCATCGTCCGCCTTGGTGACGAAAACGTTTTCGACGCGGTCTGGAAGACGGCGTTGGACCCGGCTAACAGCTTCCCGCACGTCTGAGGCCGCAGCATCAAGATCCGCGCCGGCGTTAAACTCAATTCGGATACGCGCGTTATTCTCTTCACTTTGCGCGTTAATTTCTTTGACGCCTGAAACGGTGGCAATCGCACCTTCAAGAACGCTGGTGACGTCGGCATCCATGGTCTCCGGAGCGCCGCCGGGCAGGGTCGCGGAAACCGAAACAACTGGACGGTCGATATCTGGAAGCTCGCGGACTTCGACGCCAAAAAGGGCAGCAACACTGGCAATCACAATCAGCAGGTTGAAAACGGCAATCAGCAGCGGCCGTTTGACAGCGAGTTCTGGAAGGCCGATGCGCTGAAGGTTCATCATTGAAGTGCAGCGCTTGTTGCAGGCGTGCTGGCGACAGCAGGCCGATCTGATTGAATGGTGTCGGTCAGGCTTTTTACCTCGGAGCCCTGCCGGACCTTTTGCACGCCCTCTGAAATAATGAGGTCATCGCGTTCCAGCGGCGCACGAACCAGAACCTGTCCGTCCTGCCGACTGATGATCGTGACGGGTACGCGTTGGGCTTTTCCGTCAATCACTTCCCAAAGGTAAGGTCCGTCACCACCCCAGACGATCGCCGCCTCTGGAACAGACGGAAAGCTCATTCCCGGGAGAGAGTATTGAATCCGGAAACTCATGCCGGGCCGTAGCAAGTCTTCGTTATTGTCGACCGTCGCGCGAACCATAAAAGAGCGACGGTCCGCATCGATGCGACTGTCGACGAAGGAAATCTCCGCCTGAACTGGATTCTGTTCAGCTGCGAAAGGAGTCATAGGAATCGTATCGCCTTCCTTCAGACGACCAAAAACCTGTTCAGGTAAGGCGAAGTCTACGAAAAGCATGGAGCGGTCATCAAGACGCGTCAGTTCAGTCTGGGTCGTCACCATCGCTCCGGCGTCAATGTTGGTCAGGCCAACATAGCCTGAGAAGGGCGCCCGAACCGTGCGCTTATTCAGGGCTTCCTGAGCAAGCTCAAGGCCGATCTGTGCCGCCTCCACGGCTGTCTTCGCCGCATCGATCTGGCTTTCTGAGATAGCGCCATCGACATCTATCCGCTCATAGCGGGACAGGAGTTGCTGAGCATCCTGAAGCGTCACTTTCGCCTGCGCGACATCGAGACGCTCTTCGGCACTTTCGAGGGTGATTAAAGGCGCGCCTGCTTTGATGTACTGCCCAGGTTCAAAATGCACGCGGAGCACTTCTCCGCCGGCCTGCGGAAAAATCGTCGCGGCTTGTTGAGCGCGCGCCGTGCCGACGGATTCGATCTGATCAGAATTCTGACGGAATTGCACAGGTTCGGTGATGACCCGTGTGACCATGCCACCGCCAGGGCCGCCAAAGCCGGGGCGGCCGCCTTCAGCTTGTTGGTCTGACTCCGAGCACGCTGATAACAAGATCAGAGGTAGCACCAGAAGTGATGTGAGTTCCCGAAGTCTAGTCAAAGGAAAGGTTCCCTCGCATGAAAGTGCTGCCACAGGCTCGAAAACATGTGATCTGATTCCTCATTATACGCAGAGACCATCAAATCCCGTCGAACTTTGATGGTAAAATAGACCGATTTTCTAAAAGCGCGACTCGGTTGAAGTATTTGTGATACGCACTTGGCGATATGTGACTATCAGTACCAGCGTAAATCCAGCGTGTGCGGGAAGCGGGGGTCGTCCCGGTGTTCCCTAGGAACGAAATTACCCGGGGTATGCCCCGTTTCCGAAAATGACGCGATACGGCGCCCTTCAGCTTCCAGGGCGTTTACGGGTCGTGTCTCGAAATTTCGTCCGCCCGGGTGAGTTGGGAAGTAAGTGCATCCGCCAATAGATCGACTGAGACGAGGATCATAGAGATCAAACGTCAGCGGGCCGTGCGGCAGAATCGTTGGGTGGAGACAGGATGCAGGAAGCCAGGTTCTGAAACGGACGCCGCACGCCTGACCATCCCCCATAGGGTGGGGTGTCAGGGGCAGGGTAATGCCGTTGCAGAGTATCTGCTTGTGGCCGAGATCGCCTTTCACCTTCACCTGGATACGTTCCAGAGATGAATCCACGAACCGCGTGGTTCCGCCGACTGTGCCTTCTTCGCCCAGAACATTCCATTGCTCGAGCGCATGTCGAAGCTCAATTTCGATACCGTCGATTTCCGTTTTTCCGATCCAGGGAAAGCGGAATTCGTAATGGGCATCAAACCAATCCGGAGACAGGTCAATACCAGTGCCTTCAGAGACTTCTGTAATCACCTGGTTCAGGTCTGCTCTTAGCATGGAGGGCAGCATGAATTTGTCATTGAGCGCCGTGCCAAACGGTTTGAGCGGCGCGGTGTAAGGCTTTTCCCAGAACCAGGCGATGATCGCGCGGAGCAGAAGTTGCTGCGCAAGGTTCATTTCTGGATGCGGAGGCATTTCAAACGCTCGAAACTCAACCAGTCCCAACCGGCCCGTCGGNCCATCNGGTGAATAGAGTTTGTCGATACAAATCTCGGCACGGTGTGTATTGCCGGTGCTGTCAACGAGCAGGTGACGAAGTATCCGGTCAACCAGCCATGGTGGGGCATNGTCGCCTTTAGATGGAAGCTGCTTCAGGGCGAGCTCCATTTCGAAGAGCTGATCGTGACGAGCTTCATCAATACGTGGCGACTGGCTGGTGGGGCCAATGAATGTGCCAGAGAAGAAATAGCTGAGCGATGGGTGGTTCTGCCAAAAGCGGATAATCGATCCGAGCAGGTCTGGTCGTCTCAGAAATGGACTGTCATTCGGGCTTGCGCCGCCCATAACGATATGAGCTCCGCCACCTGAGCCAGTGGGCCGACCATTGATGAGGAAAGATGAGGCATCAAGATTACAATGCCTCGCTTCTTCATACAGCGTGCGTGTGAGATGAGACAAGTCATCCCAGTTCGACGTCGGCTGAACATTCACCTCGATGACGCCCGGATCTGGCGTGACCTTGATCTCACTTATGCGAGGATCGCGAGGCGGAGGATAGCCTTCAAGTCTGACGGGCAGGCCCGTAAGGTCAGCGGCCTCTTCAATCGCCTGAATAAGGTCGATGAACGCTTCGACAGAAAAAACAGGCGGCAGGAAAACACAGAGATGACCGTCTCTATGCTCTACGGAGAGCGCCGTTCTGACACCCGCCTGAATATAGTTTCGTTCCGGTCTGTCTTCGTCCCTGGCCGCGGCAACAGGTTGATTAGCGGTGGCAGATTGGAATGTCGGTTGTCTTCTTGGCGGTAACTGCGCAGGCGGCGGCAACGAACCGGAAATTGAGAACGGATCAACCTGAATCAGGCCGGGATAGAGCACTGGATCTAGTTCTTCCAACGCCTTGAGCGGCAGGCGAAAGCCTGCCGGACTGTCGCCGGGCACCAGGAACAGCTTGCCGCGGCGGGTTTCCCAGATTTCTGTGATCCACTCGAAATAGCGACCCTTTTTGTTTTGACCCTGTTGGGCCTGAAGCGGGATGACAAACCCTTTGGGCTTGCCGAGCCCTTGCTCGAAGGCGCGCGCAAGCGTCCGGCGTTCCTCAGACTCTTTGAGTTTCGGATCTTCGGGATCGAGATTTACTGGCAGGCTTGCTTCGCCAATTATGATTTGCGCTGGATCTTCGAATACCGCTTGAGCACTATCGACGGGCAAATCGAGCTGTTTTGCAATGGCTGTAGACAGTTTCTCAGCGTCTTCAGGTCCGTATCCCGATGGACTGTCTTCCTTCTGGATGAGATCGTTATTCTGCCAGAGCGGTTCGCCGTCATTTCGCCAGTAGAGCGCGAACGCCCATCGCGGCAGAGGCTCACCTGGATACCACTTGCCCTGGCCGTGCGTTAGAAGCCCGTTCGGTGCAAATTGTTTTTTAAGGCGATGAATAAGCTGGTCGGCGAAGACCCGCTTAGTCGGACCAACAGCGTCTGTTGTCCATTCAGCAGCATCGCGATTGCTTGCGGATACGAATGTGGGTTCTCCACCCATTGTGAGGCGCACGTCGCCTTTATCCAGAATCTCGTCGATATCACGACCGGCCTCATTGATGCGGGTCGATTGCTGGCTTGTCAGCGGCTTTGAGTGGCGCGGCGGATCGATGAGCCGATCCACACGCATTTCAAAATCAAATTCGACTTCGCAAGGCTCGAGCCCGCCNGTTATTGGCGCAGCTGAAGAAGGAGCTGGGGTTGCNGCGAGAGGGATGTGCCCCTCACCAGCAAAAAGGCCGGATGTGGGGTCAAGACCAATCCACCCGGCTCCGGGGATGTAAACTTCGACCCAGGCNTGGAGGTCGGTGAAATCCTCTGTTGGCCCTGACGGGCCATCAACAGCCTTCATGTCGGCTGTAAGCTGAATGAGATAGCCAGAGACGAAGCGGGCTGCGAGCCCGAGTTGGCGGAAGATGTTGACGAGCAGCCAGCTTGAATCCCGGCAAGATCCTTTGCCGATCGATAGCGTCTCTTCGGGAGTCTGTACGCCGGGCTCCATGCGGATCACGTAGCCAATGCGTTGCTCAACCAGCTGATTAAGTGCGACGAGTGTGTCCACTGTCGATTGCTCAGTTTGAGTGCCTCGTGTCCAGATGTCCCTGGCCTGCTTCAAAAATATGGAAAACGCTTTTCCTTTGATGTCGGATTCCAGATAGGGGCGGAGTTGGTCTTTCAGGTCGTCATCATAGGTGAAGGGTGTCGTCTGGACATTCTCTTCGAGGAAGAAGTCAAAGGGGTTGATGGCGATCATGTCCGCAACCAGATCAATCTGTACCGAGAATTCACGGGTTTTCTCAGGTATGATGACCCGGGCAAGATAATTGCCGAAGGGATCCTGTTGCCAGTTTAGAAAATGGTCATCAGGTCTGATAGTCTGGCTGTAGCTGACAATCGGCGTACGGCAGTGTGGTGCCGGTCGGAGACGGATGACTTGCGCTCCCATTTTGACCGGTCGGTCATATTTATAGGAAGTGCGATGGGTCAGTCCAATGCGAATGCTCATTCCTATGGGCTAACGCTTAATTTGACCAATCTGCAACCAAAACAAACACTGAGGCGTTTTTTTTGCACTTCGGCTTGGCTGTGGAGAAACCTCGTGCCAGCTTTCTGTGCAGTAGTGATCAATGGTGATTGGCGGTAATATGTTTAGCGAGATGTCTCTCAATGGCGCGGTTCGTGATGAATATAAACGCGTGGAGGCATGGATTGAAAGTCAAGGGATTTCAAATCTCAAGGCAGCGGCCAAAGAGGCCGAGTCCCTGTTCCGCAAGATCGGTATTACTTTTGCCGTCTATGGCGAGGGCGGNGATCCCGAGCGTTTAATCCCGTTCGATGTTGTTCCGAGAATTTTTTCAAAATCAGAGTGGGATAAACTTGATGCGGGCGTCATTCAGCGTGCCAAAGCTCTGAATGCCTTTATCGATGATGTTTATAACGACGCNAGGATCGTAAAAGAGAACATCGTTCCGGCCTCTATCGTCTTTGACAATGAAGCCTATGAGCCTGTGATGAAGGGCTTCAAGCCCCCGCGGAACGTATATTCGCATATTTCAGGCATNGATGTGATCCGTACAGACGCCAAGGATTTNTACGTTCTTGAAGATAACTGTCGGACGCCCTCTGGTGTCTCCTATGTCNTGGAGAACCGTCGGATGATGTCTCGTTTGTTTCCTGAATTATTTGCGGGTGGTGATATTGCCCCGGTCGACGAGTATCCGGATCTGCTGCGCAAAACCATGGAAAGCGTGGCGCCCGAAGATGTCCGCGGCGAGCGGGATATTAACTGCGTGATCCTCACNCCGGGTCACTTCAACAGCGCTTATTATGAGCATTCTTTCCTGGCTGACGAAATGGGCATTCCGCTGGTCGAGGGCTCCGATCTTTTTATTGATGATAACAAAGTCTACATGCGGACGACGCGGGGATCTGAGCGTGTTCATGTGATCTACAGGCGGATTGATGACGCCTTTCTGGACCCGGAACAATTCAGACCGGACTCGATGCTTGGCGTGCCGGGCCTAATCAAAGCCTATATGGCTGGTGGGGTGACCATCATAAATGCGCCGGGCACCGGCGTTGCCGATGACAAGGCAATCTATTGCTATGTNGAAGATATGATCAGGTTCTATCTTTCAGAAGAACCTGTTCTTAAAAATGTCGAGACGTTCCGCTGCAGCGANCCCNCGCANCTCNAGCATGTTCTGGAAAATCTCGAAGAGCTTGTNGTGAANGAGGTTCATGGGTCCGGNGGCTACGGNATGCTGATCGGGCCAAAGTCGACGAAGGAAGAGCGNGAAACATACGCAGAGNGGCTNAAGGCCAAACCTCANGCCTTNATCGCNCAACCAACTNTATCNCTGTCNACCTGTCCNACGCTGGTGGAAGANGGNGTTGCNGAACGTCANGTCGANTTTCGGCCCTTCGTTCTTACCGGAGAAAAAGTTCAAGTCACGCCAGGCGGTCTGACCCGTGTTGCTCTGAGGGAGGGTTCACTTGTTGTGAATTCGAGCCAGGGCGGCGGCGTGAAAGATACCTGGGTATTGACGGAGTAATTGATATGCTGAGCCGTGTTGCTGAGAACCTGTTCTGGATCGCTCGATATATCGAGCGCGCCGACAACGTTGCTCGTCTGATTGATACTGCGCGCCGAATGGTGACGCTGCCCAATGTTTCCGGTCGACCCATCATGAATGAGTGGTCGTCCATCCTGATCGCTGCTGGCGCCAGCACGACATTCGAGGGGGACCTCGATCATGCGACGAGGGAAGAAGCGATTGAGCACCTTGTCGCCGACCCGAATAACGCATCCAGCATTTATAACTGTTTCAAGAATGCGCGTGAGAACGCGAGAGCGATCCGGTTTGGACTGACAACTGAAGTCTGGAATAGCCTTAATTCAAGTTGGAATGAGCTGCCAAATCAGATTAGTCAGCTGCGTCAACGGTCGGCATATCTCGCTGAATTCGTAGACTGGGTGAAAATCTGCCAGGCACAGTTCAGAGGTGGCGTTGAGGGCACTTTGGTGCGGGACGATAGCCTCGAGTTTCTTCGTCTGGGCAGCCTGATTGAGCGTGCAGATGCAACGGCGCGCATACTGGATGTAAAATACCACGTCCTGCTGCCGTCTCTTGACGAGATCGGCGGGTCGCTGGATCACTACCAATGGATATCTCTGCTTCAGGCGGTTGGCGTTCAGCGCGCCTACCACTTCGTGACGAAGACCGATGTTTCTCGAAGCGGTGTAGCCGAATTCCTCCTCCAAAGTGAAGTGAACCCGCGTTCTCTCGCGTATTGTATGTCCAGTGCAGTGTCATCCATGGCGCGCCTGGAAGCCATGTATGGCCAGACACCAGCGTGCATGGCGCGAGCAACCGAAATGCTCGANGCTNTGAANTCTGCCTCTATTGAGACAATCCTCGATAACGGTCTGCACGAATATCTCACATGGTTCATTCANANCATTTCGTCGCTNTCAAATGAGATTGCAGAATCATTTGCTTTTTCGATACCNTTAGCACCTNAAAATAGTCAGNCTGNNGACGNCGAGTCTTCGTCAGACGCAGTGGCANGGATNATCAAAAGAAGATAAGNGANNNGGNCATTATCTTCANCGTCTCGCATCAGCCTCGGGCAATTTGGCTGNGNGNGNCNNANTGAAGGTCAATGAGCCTGNTTNACGGTGNNGCTCCGATANTNAGACGCNCCGGTTTTTCGGGGAAGANGAATGACATANTGCGTTGGCATCAAACTCAGACAAGGATTGGTGCTACTTGCCGACACGCGNACNAACGCGGGNGTCGACAANATNTCAAAAGTCAAAAAGCTGTTNACNTGGCAGATNGATGGNGACCGTGTCATCTCAATGATGACAGCNGGAAACNTGGCGATCACTCAGGCNGTTATCAGCGANCTGAATGAGCGNATNGATGCNCCNCATCAGAATGAGCCNACAATCTATTCTGCTCCNACNATGTTNGANGTNGCTCANGTNGTCGGNGACACNATGCGNAAGGTNCAGACNCGATANGGNCCCGGCCTTGCCTCCCGNAATGTGGATTCNGGCGCATCCATACTGGTCGCTGGTCAGCGCGTTGGCGGNGTGCCTCGTCTATACATGGTTTATGCGGCGGGCAACTTCATCGAGGCGACAGAGGACTCTCCCTATTTCCAGTTGGGTGAGCATAAATACGGGAAGCCGATTCTTGATCGCGTGATCTCAGTTGATACCGAAATCCAAGACGGGATCATATGCGCGCTTCTGTCCATGGATTCCACGCTCAAATCTAACCTCACAGTGGGTATGCCACTCGACCTCGCGGTAATCCGGACTGATAGTCTCAAGATCGAACAACAGCGGCGCATCGAAGCTGACGATCCGAAGTTTTTTGCCTTCAGTGATGCCTGGTCAAATGCCCTCAAGGACGCATTCTCTCGCATGCGCCAAATGGACATTTGATCCTAAGAGAACACGACGGTTTTCGAACCATTTAGAAAGACGCGATGCTCGGCGTGGGCCTTGACTGCTCTCACGAGTGCCGTCGCTTCGAGCGACCTTCCCATGGCCACAAAGTCCTGAGCTGAATGAGTGTGGTCCACATTTTCGGTGACCTGAGCGAGGATTGGGCCTTCATCAAGGTCCGCCGTAACATAGTGTGCCGTCGCACCAATCATTTTCACTCCTCGCTCATGCGCCCGATGATACGGTCTGGCGCCTTTAAAACTCGGCAGAAATGAATGGTGGATGTTGATGCATTGCCCTTCTAGCTTGCGACACGTCTCATTGGTGAGAATCTGCATGTAGCGAGCAAGGACGACGAGTTCGGCCCGTGTTTCCTCTATAATATTGAACATGGCCTGTTCGGCTTCCGCTTTCGTGTCGGCGGATACCGGAACGGTATGAAAGGGCAGACCCCAGTGCTGCAGAGTTCCGGCGAGATCTGAATGGTTCGAGAGTATCCCGACAGGCTCGATGGGAAGCTCACCGATACGGGCGCCGTAAAGAAGAGCATTCGCGCAGTGGTCTAACTTCGACACCATAATCAATGTCCGGATTTTTCGATCCTCGGTATGGATGTCGATTGTCGCTTCCAGAACGCCCGATGCCTGATCAAGGTCATTCTTCAAAGCTTGAAGCTCAAACCCGTCGCTTTGTGGGTGAAAAGCCAGTCTCAGGAAAAACTGCTGAGTTGCCGGATCTCCGAAAGATCGGGATCGGGCAATGAAGCAGTCATGTTTCAGCAAAACGTTAGAAATAGCGGCAATGATGCCGGCCCTGTCTCGACAGGACAACGTCAGAATGAACTGGTTGGGCATGTTGGTCATCTGGTGAGGAATCTATCAGAAGTCCGCTAGGCGAACGGTCCGGCGTATTCGCGTACTCTCTCATAAAAGGCAAGAGAATCCCTTACAAACACCTCTTGAGTGAACTGAGAGGCATAAGATTCCAATCCGCCTGCCACGAGCTTTTCCGCAAGACCAGGTTCCTCGATCATGCGGCGCATAGCTTCTGCCAGGGCATCGACATCGTTCTTTGGGATAAGGAGACCGTTCTGACCATCTTTCACATAAGCTGCCGGACCAACCGCATCCGCTGCAACAAGCGGACGCCGTGCCGCCCAGGCATCGACTGTGACCGTTCCAAACGGCTCGTAGCGTGAGGGAAATGCGACGAGATTACAGGCTGCCAGCAGAGCGCCTCTGTCATTTCGCCACCCGAGGAAGCGCACGCGGTCATTGAGACCAAGACGACTGCAATGTGCTTTGAGTTCTGTTTCCAGTGGGCCTTCTCCTGCGATCCAGACATGCAGATCCGGAATTTGTGCAGTGGCATCCAGAAGCGTGTCCAAACCCTTCTTCTCGTGCAGGCGAGCAAGGGCGAGGGCAACGGGAACGTCTTCGGGTGTGTTCAGACTTGAGCGGTCAGCTGGCGCCGCATCCTCAAAATCAGCATAGGTATGGATGATCGTGGAACGATCATCGGGCACGCCTTGCTCTCGAATGTGACGGAGTAAATCGATGGTCAGGCCGACATGCCATTCGCAGGATTTGAACCGAGCAAGTTTATAGTAACCGCCATACCAGGCGACTGACCGCGCGCGATAACGAGCCGGTGCGAATTGCCCAGCGCGACCCATCCAGTACTCAATCACGTCAGGCTGAAACGTTTCGATGGCTGACGTCAGTGCCTTGCGAGTGTTGAATGGCCAGTTTTTGTTAAAACTCGCTGTTGTTGTGCCGATGCCGGCGGCCTCAAATTGCTCAAGCCGGAACTTGTTCTCGTCTCGCGTGACGACATGCTGACTGACGCCTGCTTTTGCGAGTGCAAGCACGCTCTCCAGCATGATGTTTTCGGCTCCGCCTTCGCGGGCCCCGGCCATTACGTGAAGCACTTTCATTTCATCGACTCATTCTGCTTTCCCGCCTTCTAGTCTCTCATGGCCAAACAGGCCAGCGCCGCTGTGTACTTGTCAAAGCTCCGTTTTGCGGTGACCTTGAGCATAACCAAAAGCGCACATAGACGCGATGGGGAGGAAAGAACATGACCAAGTTGACCGCTGCCAGCATGGCAGTCGCGATTTTCGCCTTTGCGGGATGCAGCGCTGGACAGACGCAACTCAGCAATTCTGAGCAAACCAGATTAGATACGCCCGTTCAGGCCGAACGCATTGCGAACAGCGTCGATGCACCTCGTTTGTTGAATGCCTTCGATACGCCCGAAGAGTGGCTAACCCATGGCTTCACCTATGACGAGCAGAGATTTTCACCACTACACCAAGTGAATCCAGATACGGTTTCTCAACTCGGGGTGGCCTGGACTTACGATCTGAAAACCAATCGAGGTGTTGAGGCCACACCCATTATCGTCGACGGCGTTATGTATGTGACGTCCTCCTGGTCTGTGGTTCATGCATTGGATGCTCGAACAGGCGAAGAGCTTTGGGTGTACGATCCGGAAGTTGATCGTGCCGTCGGCGCCAGCGCGTGCTGTGACGTGGTCAATCGGGGTGTCGCCCTGTGGGAAGGCAAGGTCTATGTCGGCGTGATTGACGGACGATTAGAAGCGCTCGACGCAGCCACTGGCGATTTGGTGTGGAGCACAGTCACCGTCGATCAGTCGAAGGATTACACCATTACAGGTGCGCCCCGCATTGTTGAGGGTCGCGTGTATATCGGAAACGGGGGGGCTGAGTATCCTGTCAGAGGATACATTTCCGCATATGACGCAGACACGGGTGAACTCGACTGGCGCTTCTATACAACCCCTAATCCAGAAAAAGCGCCCGACGGCGCCGTCTCTGACGAAGCTTTCGAAACAGTTGGCAATGTCACCTGGGGCGATGAGGGGGAATGGAAAAACTCCGGTGGTGGCGGCACTGTCTGGGACTCAATCATCTACGATCAGGTCAACGATCTTCTGATATTTGGTGTTGGAAACGGCTCCCCATGGAATCGCTCGGTTCGTGATCCTTCAGGCGGTGACAATTTGTTCTTATCTTCGATTGTCGCGGTGAAACCGGATACCGGGGAATATGTCTGGCACTTCCAAACGACGCCCGGTGATAACTGGGACTACACCGCGACCCAGTCGTTGATCCTCGCCGATATTGAGATAGAGGGAGCAGAACGCCGTGTTGTTATGCAGGCGCCCAAGAACGGCTTCTTCTATGTTCTCGATGCTGCGACTGGCGAGTTCATTTCCGGGAACAACTATGTTCCGCAGAATTGGACAAGCGGCCTCGATGACGAAGGCCGGCCGATTGAAATTGCAGAGGCGCGGTACGGCAACGAACCCTATCTGCAGTTTCCCGGACCACTCGGAGGGCATAACTGGCACCCGATGGCGTTCAATCCAGAGCTCGAACTGGTCTATATTCCAGCTCAGGAAATCCCGCTCAATTATCAGAATGATCTGCGGTATATGAGCCGCCCGGTAAAATGGAATACCGGTATGGACTTCTCGGCTGCGACTCCGGTCGAGCCCAATCAGGCTGTCTTTGATTTTTTGCGAGCCGGTCTGAAGGGAAGATTACTGGCCTGGGATCCGAAAACGCAAGACGTTCGCTGGTCTCATGAGCACAATAACGCATGGAATGGTGGCGTCCTTACAACGGGTGGGGGGCTGGTCTTTCAAGGGCAATTAGAAGGACGTTTCTCTGCTTATGATGCGGCGACGGGTGATATGCTATGGGAATACGATGTGAAGTCGGGCGTTGCGTCCGGACCGGGCACATATGAACTCGATGGCGACCAGTACGTAACGATCACGACCGGTTGGGGGTCTGCTTATGCCCTGGCCGCGGGTGGCTTTGCTTATGACGAAGTCGTGCCGCCAATGGTTGGAAGAGTTGTAACTTTTAAACTCGGAGCATCAGGGAGTATTCCCGATCCAGATCTGCCGGAAATCTTGCGCGAACCGCAAGCTGAAGACTTTGGCAATGAGGAAACATTGCAAACCGGGCTCATCGCCTACGCGCGGGCCTGTTCAGTTTGTCACGGCGGTTTGGCCATGAGTTCCGGTGTGTTGCCAGATCTCAGATGGTCACCCTTCACGAGCAGTGAAGCTGCCTGGCGTTCTGTCGTGCTCGAAGGAAGTTTGAGAAGTCAGGGCATGGTATCTTTTGCCGATGTCTTATCTGAAGACGAAGCGGAAGCTATTCGAGCTTATGTTGTGAAGCAGGCTCATATCGGCACACAACTGAAACAGAAATAAATCGGAAAAAGGTTAGTTTCATCGCGAAAAGACTCTTGACCTTGGGGGTGAAATAAGGATTTGTGTCGCGCTCTGAGGGCGGTTAGCTCAGTTGGAAGAGCATCTCGTTTACACCGAGAGGGTCAGCGGTTCGAGCCCGTTAC
>PABS01000057.1 GCA_002699325.1 Ponticaulis sp.
ATTTCCTCAGGCTTTGGCGAGCGCTGGAACCGCGTGCATAAAGGGCTCGATATTGCAGCGCGTCCGGCAAGCCGGGTGTTTTCTGCTGGCGCTGGCACGATCATCGAGGCTGGTATGAACGGTGGCTATGGCCTCACCGTGCTCATTGATCACGGGCATAATGTTTACACGCGCTATGCGCATCTGAACTATGTGGAGCCGAACATCAAAGTTGGTGAAACTGTTCACTATGGCGAGCCGCTCGGCCTGATGGGCAAGTCTGGTCACGTCACCGGCATCCACCTGCACTATGAAATCCTCACCGGCACTTATGTCGCTGGCGCATGGGGGCGTGGGCTCACGCCGCGCGATCCTTTCTCTTTCCCTGAATGGGTGGATCCGCGCCTCGCAATGCTCGGCAAATAGTCAACGCAACACCGCCCGCCAATAAGCTTGCGCGCAAACAATAAAAGGGGTTCCGGTGCGCCCCATTCCGTAGTTTATGAACGCCCATGTTTATGGTCTCCGCAACAGCTCCCAAAGAAACCATTCAGGCCGCAGCCGACGCGCTGACCGGAATGGATCCNTCNCCCGCCGAAGCNGTCGATATTAANGAAGAAAGCCGCTTNCTCTGGCGCATCGACGTTTATACCTTCGACTCCGAAGCTGCNCATGGCTGCGCAGGGATTATGGAGCTGGTCGACAGTTCGCTCTCACCCACGGTGCAAGAACTGGAAGACAAGGACTGGGTAGCCGTGTCGCTGGAAGGGCTTCCAGCTGTTAAGGCAGGGCCATTCATCGTCGCGGGCGCACATGAGCTGGCAAAAGGCCATCCGGGCCGTATTCCGCTCTGGATCGAGGCCGGTCCGGCCTTCGGCACAGGCCATCACGGCACCACCGCTGGCTGCCTTCTGGCTCTTGAGAACCGGGCACGCCAGGCCAAACTCGGCAAGGTTTTTGATGTTGGGACAGGGTCAGGNGTACTGGCCATTGGCGCCATCAAGCGCGGCGCAGACTTTGCGATCGCCAGCGACATTGATGAGGAAAGCGTGAGGGTCGCCCGCATCAATGGTGACAACAACAACGTCAACAACAAGATCAAATGGCTCGTGGCCACAGGCGCTCATTCCGCACAAATCCAGAGAATGGCGCCGTTNGATACCATCTTTGCAAATATTCTCGCGCCGCCACTGATTGCCATGTCGGGTGACCTCACACGACTTCTGAAACCCGGCGGTGTGGTTATTCTTTCTGGTCTTCTGAACTTTCAGGAGCCGTCCGTTCGGGCCGCCTTTGCCGGTCGCGGCCTGACACTCGTTGACCGCATTCGACGTGATGGCTGGTCGACCCTGACCTATCAGAAGCCAAAGCGCCCCGCCTCTCCCAAAGTCGGCCGCCAGAAAAAAGAACTCAAACGCCTGATCGAAGCGCTAAAGTCTGGAAAAGTCTCAGCACTTTCAGAGTTTGACGGTTTCGAAGGGGCCTAGAGACCGCGTCAGCCCATTTACAGCGCCGTTTTCGCTGCTATCTCATGGCGTATGAGACAAACATTTGATGTCCGCGGCGGCCCGGAAATCGGCCGCGAGAACCTGCCCAAGCTTCGCGACACGCTGAAAGCCAAGGGCCTTGATGGCTTTTATCTTCCACACGAAGATGAATATCAGAACGAGTATCAGCCAGAGGCNAACCANCGCCTCGCCTGGGCGACGGGCTTTACCGGNTCTGCCGGCGCTGCGTTGATCCTGTCTGATCGTGCCATCGTCTATGTCGATGGCCGTTATGCCATTCAGATCAAGGAACAGGTCGATCAGAGCTTGTTCGAGATCGGAAAATTCACGCCTCCAGGCCCGTTCGATCTGATCGGCGCAATGGATTTGCGTGATCAGGTTATCGGATATGACCCACGGGTGATGACGCCTCACACCGCGCAGGCGCTCCGGTCTGCCCTGATCAAGGCTGGCGCTGTTGCCAAAGCCGTTACAAAAAACCCGATTGATCAATCCTGGAAAGGTCGCCCGCGTCANCCTATGACCANGCTCGTGCCGCAGGACATTGAGTTTGCAGGCGAGACATCAGCTGAAAAGCGCGAACGCGTCGGTGCCTCCCTGAAGGCCGACAAGATTGATGCAGCCGTGATCACAGCACCGCCATCGCTGGCCTGGCTTCTCAATATCCGGGCAACCGATGTGAAATGCTCACCGCTTCCACTCGGNCGGGCCATCCTCCATTCTGATGGTTCGGTTGATCTGTACGTCGCGCCCAAAAAGGTAACCGACGAGATCCGCTCCCATCTCGGCAATCAGGTGTCNATCCACGACATCAATGATCTGCCGAAGGGTCTGGCGAGCCTCAAAGGTAAAACGGTCCGCGCTGATCCGTCGACCGCTTCGGAATGGGTCTTCCAGACGCTACGCCGGAACAAGGCCGAAATCGCTGAAGGCGCAGACCCGTGTGCCCTNCCCAAGGCGACNAAGAACACAGCNGAAATTCAGGGCAGCGCNCGCGCCCANGANCGAGACGGCGTNGCCATNATCCGTTTCCTTCACTGGCTTGCCACAGGCGTAAAGCCCGGCAAGACCACTGAAATCGATGCCGTGAAGAAGCTAGAGAAATACCGCGAAGAAACCGGCGCGCTTCAGGACATCTCTTTTGAGACGATTTCTGGATTCGGCGCGAATGGCGCCATGGCGCACTATCGNGTCAACAANGCNTCNAANGCNACNTTNGAAGAAAACAACCTCTTCCTCGTCGACTCTGGTGGCCAGTATTTCGACGGCACGACGGACATCACCNGAACCGTGGCCATTGGCACGCCATCTGAGAAGATGAAGCAGCATTATACGCTGGTGCTGAAAGGCCATATCGCNATGTCTGTCGTTCGCTTCCCGGAAGGCACTACCGGCACACATCTTGATGTGCTGGCACGCCAGCCACTCTGGAGTGCTGGACTCGACTATGAGCACGGTACAGGCCATGGCGTTGGCGCTTATCTCGGGGTGCATGAAGGGCCGCAACGCATTGCCAAAGGCTGGAATGCGACACCGCTAGCGCCCGGCATGATCGTCTCAAATGAACCGGGATATTACAATCCTGGTGAGTACGGGATCCGGATTGAAAACCTTCAATACGTGACCGACGCCGAAACCATCGGCGATGGACCGATCAAGATGATGGGCTTTGAGCCTCTGACACTGGCGCCTTATGCCCGTGAATTGATCGATACTGATCTTCTGACCGCAGAAGAGATCGCCTGGGTGAANGACTATCACCAGACCGTTCTCAGTCGCCTGTCACCCCGCCTGTCTGAAGAGCCAAAGGTTCAGGACTGGCTGAAAGCGGCCTGCGCACCGCTCTAAGCTGAAGCAATTGAGTGGATCAGTGCCCGGAGACGAGCTCGATCCACTCCTCTTCACTTATTACTTTCACACCGAGCGATTCTGCCTTCGTACGCTTCGACCCGGCTTTCTCGCCGGCAATCAGAATATCGGTTTTGCCGGACACACTTCCNGCGACCTTAGCCCCGAGCGAAAGTGCTTTGGCCTTTGCTTCGTCCCGCGTCATTTGTGACAATGTTCCCGTGAAAACGAGCGTAAGGCCCGCGACCGGAGAGTCTGCGCTTGCCGCCAGTTTCTCAACATCCTGAATTTTCATGAGGCCCCCTCCCTCACCGGGCGCGCCGACAAGNTCGCGCAGGACGTCACGATTGTGCGGCTCCTCATAGAANGCAACCAGCTCGGTCGCAGCAGCGAGACCCAAACCATCAATCGCCTCAATAGCGCGAACGGCAGTGTGAACAGGACGAAGGCGGGCAATCTCCGCCTTGAAGCTCTTCTCGTCTGAAAAGCGGCCCCCTATCTCATCGATAATCTCACCTCGCCAGGTCACACCATTGGCGCGGAGCGCTTCCAGGAGCGGAAACGGCCAGGTCTTCTCGTTCTCAGCAAGAGTTTCGACATCGAAAAAACCGACTCCCACGCGCTCTGACCAGTCGTCTGAAAATCTCAGGGCTTCATAGGCCTGCAAACCACCTTCGACCTCGCCTGCCGACCAGAACAGCGCGTGGAATTCATCCCATTTCCCAAATTCCTGGGCGATATTCCGCGCNACCACATCGCCGACATGACGAATGCCAAGNCCGGTCAGAAANCGCGCAAACGGNCTCTCCCGNCGCGCCTCAATCGCAGCGAGAAGGTTCTGTGCCGAGGTTTCGCCAAACCCTTCCCATTTTTCCAGAGGGTCAAAACCTTCGCGGGCAATAGCCTCTTCCAGACGAAAAATGTCCGCCGGGGTTTTGACGATGCCGCGTGACCAGAAAAGCTGGATTTGTTTATCGCCCAGCCCATCCACGTCCAGCGCCTTGCGGGAGACGAAATATTTCAGCCGCTCTTGCGCCTGAGCCGGGCAGATCAGGCCGCCCGTACAGCGCATGCGGGCATCGGCCTCACCGGTTTTTGNGTCGACCTCGCGGACNGCGAGTGANCCGCACTCCGGGCAATGGTCTGGAAAATCGTATTCCGGTCCACGGTCAGGCCGGNCCGCGTCTGTGACTTCCAGAACCTGAGGAATAACATCTCCGGCACGCTGGATTTTTACACTGTCGCCAATGCGAATGTCGTCTGTGACCTTCTCGGTGCCTTTGTCAGTGCGGCGATAGCCTTTGATGTAATCCTGATTGTGAAGCGTCGCATTCGACACCACGACTCCGCCGACGGTGATCGGCGTGAGACGCGCGACGGGGGTGAGCGATCCCGTCCGCCCGACCTGAATGTCGATCGCTTCTATTCGCGTAACAGCCTGTTCGGCTGGAAACTTATGCGCAATGGCCCAGCGTGGCGCNCGCGACGCCATGCCAAGACGGGTCTGAAAGTCCAGNTTGTCGGCTTTGTAGACCACGCCATCAATATCATAACCGAGGTCAGGGCGTTCTTTCTGGATCAGTTCGTAATGCGACAGCACCTCCTCGACGCTTTCACACCGTTTGATGAGCGGATTGATGGGAAGACCCCATTCGCCGAATTTGGTCAGCGCTTCATACTGGCTTTCTGCGAAGGGTTCGGACACCCCGCCCCAACCATAAGCAAAAAACTCCAATGGCCGCGCCCGAGTGACCTCGGGATTGATCTGGCGGAGAGAACCTGAGGCGGTATTACGTGGATTGACGTAGGTTTTCGTTCCGGCCTTCTCGGCAGCTTCATTCAGCGCTTTGAACGCGGCCTTTGTCATATAGACTTCCCCGCGAATTTCGATCTCGTCCGGCCAGCCAGATCCTGACAGCTGCTCTGGAATCGACCGCAGCATTCGAATGTTCGCGGTGATGTCTTCACCGACACGGCCATTGCCGCGCGTTGCAGCTCTGACAAGTTCGCCTTTACGATAAAGCAGATTAGCCGACACACCATCGATCTTNGGTTCAGCCATTATCGGTAGCGTCGCNTCGGCATCGAGACTNAGGAAGCGTTTCATCCGCGCGACGAAGTCGCGGACGTCTTCTTCTGAGAAAGCATTGTCGAGCGACAGCATCGGCACAAGGTGCTCGACCTTGGCAAAATCAGACGATGGCGCCGCTCCCACTTCATGGGATGGACTGTCTGCGCGCACCAGCTCCGGAAAAGCGCGCTCAACAGCGGAATTACGCTGACGCAGGGCATCATACTGCGCATCCGTCAGCAGTGGATCGTCTTCTGAATAATAGGCGCTGTCTGCCGTTTTCAGGGTATCCGCGAGGAATGCAAGCTCGGCTTCAGCATCTTCAGGTGTGAGTTTACCAACATCCCGCTGGAGGCTGTCAGGTGTGTCGATCGGCAAATCAGCAAGAGAGGAATCGCTCATGCTGAAGAGTTGGCTCAAACAGTCTCAACCATCAAGCGGTCAGCTGCGGCTCTGGCTTCTTTTGTGATCTCATTGCCAGACAGCATACGCGCCACCTCTTCACGGCGTGCCTCACCTTCCAGGCGTGTAAGACGCGACACTGTCGTATTCTCTGCTGAGACATGCTTGGTGATATGCCAGTGCTGATGACCGGACTCTGCGACCTGCGGGCTGTGGGTGATCGCCATCACCTGGCGTGTGTCAGCAAGGCGGCTCAGACGTTCTCCAACAGCGGCAGCAACCGCGCCGCCAACGCCCTGATCAGCTTCGTCGAAGATGAGAAGCGTCGCGGTCTGCATATTGGCAAGGCACACGCGCAGCGCCAGTGTAAAGCGCGCCAGCTCGCCGCCCGAAGCAATCTGGTTGAGTGCGCCAAAGGGCGACCCCGGATTGGTCTGCACTTCAAAGACAATTTGATCTCGACCTCTTGGACCGGCGTCTTCGAGAGGAAGCTCATCAATGCGGACACGAAAGCGGGCATGCTCCAACTTCAATGGCGCAAGCTCAACAAGCACGGTCTCGGCAAGCTGATCTCCGCTTGAACGTCGAAGTGCAGAGAGCTTGTCGGCGGCATCACTATAGATTTTCTCGGCATCCTTCAGTGCAGCTTCTGCATCTGCAAGGACGTCATCATAGGATTCCAATTCATCCAGACGCCGACGTGCGGAGAGATGAAGCTCACACAAACCATCAGGGTCTGTATTGTACTTCCGGGCAGCACTCCTCAGTGCAAAAAGACGGTTCTCCACCTGCTCGAGCGTGTCCGGGTCATGATCAAATGCCGCGCGCGCTGACTCAACAGCGATGGTCGCTTCATTGAGCTCTATCAACACCCGTTCAATCGCGTCCTGGGCAGAACGGAGCACAGTGAGCTGCGGACTGTCTTCAGGCGCTTCAGCGAGCTCTGGCAGACGCAGGGCACGCTCAATATGGCGTGACGCCAGACCATAAGACGTCGCTGATCCGCTGCCGGAAATAACATCATCGGCCTCTGTCAGACACTCAATCAGCTTCTGGCTGTTCACCAGCATGGCCCGCTCAAGCGTCAGCCGTGAGGCCTCGTCTTCGCCGGGCGATAATTTATCAAGCTCTTCCAGCATCTGGCGAAGTTGGAAGAGTTCTGTCTCTCGCGAATCAGACTTCTTTTTGAGGTCTTCAAGGTGATGACGCGCTTCGGACATGCCGCCATAAGCTTCGCCGACACGGGCGATCAGTGGCCCAGCCTGAGCAAACTGATCGAGCACTTCGCCATGAAGCTTTGGATTGAGAAGTTCAGACCCGTCGCGCTGACCGTGGATTTCAACCAGGGTTTCGCCGAGCAGTTGCGCCAGCGGGGCGCTGATAATCTGATCATTTGCGAACATGCGCGATGGCCCGTCCGCGCTCATGATCCGCCTTAGCGTGACGATATCATCGCCGTCTTCCAGAAGGCCGCGCTCGGCGAGTTCATTACGTGCAGGATGGCCTTCCGGGAGCTCGAAGCTGGCAGACACCATAGTGCGTTCAGCACCGTTGCGGATGAAGCGCTTTTCGATCTTGTCACCAAGAACGAATTTCAACGCCTCAAGCAGCACTGATTTGCCTGCGCCGGTTTCGCCCGTGACAGAGGTAAACCCCCTGCGGACATCGACGTCCAGGCTGTCAATAAGAACGAAATCGCGAATCGAGAGAGCTATCAACATGCTCCCTCGATATCACAAGAACAAATACGGAACAAATGTTTTCGGCGGATCGCCTAGAACAGGCCGAAGAAACGCTTCCGGTTGGCGGGTTCGACGTCGAGCACCTGACCTTCGTCAGACATCAGCTCATAGGCGTCTTGGTACCAGTTGGTCTCGCCATAGTTATAACCCAGAACCGACGCAGATTTCACCGCCTCGCTGTTCAGGCCAAGCGAAACATAGGCTTCGGTGAGACGATAAAGCGCCTCTGGCGTGTGGCTGGTCGTTTCAAATTCGTCGATCACGCGTTTGAAGCGGTTGATAGCCGCAAGGTGCTGATTACGACGCAGATACCAGCGTCCGATCTCCATCTCCTTGCCCGCCAGCTGATCACGGATCATATCCATTTTCAGCCGGGAGTCGGCGGCGTATTCCGTGCTCGGATAGCGGCGAACCACATCGTCGAATGCGGCCAGTGCATCCTCAGTTGTTTTCTGGTCACGGCCGACATCCACGATCTGCTCGAAATAGCAAATGCCAATCAGATAGTAGGCATAGACGGTTTCATCATTGCCCGGGTGCAGTGAGATGTAACGACGAGCCGCCGTAATGGCTTGTTCGTAATTGTTGCTCTGATAAGCCGCAAATGCCGACATCAGGTTCGCCCGGCTCGCCCACTCAGAGTAGGGGTGCTGGCGCTCCACTTCGTCGAACATCTGAACCGCTTCGTCATAGCGGCGATTTACGAGAGAATCAGACGCTTCGTTGTATAGCTGCTCGACCGGGCGCTCGACATAAGCCAGACGTTCGTTCCGCGCTCTGTCAAAGAGCGAACAGCCGCCAAGGAATATGGCGGAAGCGGTAACGAGCAGAAGGAATTTCGGCTGGCTTTTCATTAAATCTGTACCTTACATCTCAGCGCGTTTGGCCGTGATAGCGCGTGGAATCGGTGACGCCAAGCGCTTTCCCCATGAAAGGTGAGTCATGTAATGACAGTTGGCCTGACCGCTGGACGCCTGAACGCAGACGCTGAACTAAAAAGCCTGAGCGACGGCAGGCTGTTGAACCATGGCTGAGGATCGGCGAAGCGTGGTGAGTTCCCACTTGTCCGGATTGTTCAGCAGTTCACGGACCAGAAGATTATTGATCGAGTGCCCGGGTTGCTCACTGACATAACGCCCAATCAGGCGGAAACCGGTCAGCGCAAGGTCACCCACCGCATCCAGAAGTTTATGACGGATAAACTCGTCCTTGGCGCGCAGGCCTTCCGGATTGAGGATTTTGTCATCCTCAACAGCAATCGCATTCTCGAGTGACGCGCCCTGCCCCAGACCCATGCGGTGCAGCTTCTGAATGTCGCGGTAGAAACCGAATGTCCGCGCAAAGGCGAGCTCGCGCGCAAAGCTTTCCGGGGTCAGCGTCAAGGTCTTGCGCTGACGGCCAATGGCGTCTGATTCAAAATCAATGGCCGCATCAAGGCGGAAGCTGTCATCCTGCACAGGCAGGAGTGAGGCCGACTTCACACCATCGCGCACTTCAACTGGCTCAATCACACGCAGGAAGCGCGCCGGCGCGGACTGCCGTTTCAGGCCGGTACGGAGGATGAGATCAGTGTAGAGTTCCGAGGAGCCATCCATAATCGGCACTTCAGGCCCATCGACCTCGACGAGCATGTTATCAATACCAAGGGCATAGGCCGCCGCAAGCAAATGCTCAACAGTGGAAAGCGTTGTGCCGTACTCATTCTGAAGTTTGGTGCCCAGCGTCACATCATGGACCAGGTCCCCACGCGCAGGAATAAAGCCTTCGCCAGACTTCGTATCCAGGCGGTGAAACACAATTCCGGTATCAACGGCCGCAGGTTTCAGCGTCAGGCGCGCGCGCTCACCAGAGTGAACGCCAATGCCAGCGCAAATCGCTGTATTCGCCAGTGTATTTTGATAAACAGAACTCGACACGCGGGACTCCTTTCCCGATGTCAGATTGCGCTTCGTGTCGCATCGCACAACACACGCTTTGTTTCGTTTCGTAACGCCTTGGATAACGCATGGTTAATTCCGGCCCCAAAATCAATTTAATGCGCTGTTTCTTTTATATTTTATAAAGTTCCCCACCATGGATCAACGCTCACATACTGTAACAATTGACCGATCAAATTTGAGCTTGTGTCCGAAAAGGCACAGATCTGACATCTCGGCAGGCCTTGATTTCATAAAAAAAACCCCGGCGTTTGGCCGGGGTCTTCTGAATTGATTCAGCGGGTCGATTAGCGATTTGCAGACCGGCGCAGGAATGCCGGGATTTCAAGATCTGTCTCATCGACATCACTTGCTGTGTCAGCGCGATGATTGTTTCCAGACTCTGGTACATCCTCGAATGGTGTCTCAGCATCATCGCCGCTTGGGCGACGCCAGCCGAACAGATTGTGAAGACCAGACCGGCCATCACTTTCCTGACGGTCCGATTTCTGAGAGCGGCGGAAGTTCGGAACCGCGCCGAACACATCGTCTGCCGTGATGCGATCCATAGGGTGTGTGCCCGGACGCATTGGCGCGACGTTTGTTGTGTCAATGTTCATCGGCTTGCCGACCACTTCGTCTTCATCATCGAACGCTTCAGCTTCGGTGATTTCGTCGATCTCTTCGACTTCAGGTTCGGCGTTGATTTCGGCACGCACAACCGTTGGCTTTTCCGCAACTGGTTCTGGCTGAGGCTCTGGCTGCTGAACTGCCACTTCCGGCTGAGGCTTAGGGGCCGCAATCGGCGCTGTCCGGACAGTCTCGACTGGTTGGCCGACATGCTCTGTGTCGATACCTGTAGCGACCACAGACACGCGCATCTTGCCTTCAATGTTCTCGTCAAATGTCGAGCCAAGAATGATGTTGGCGTCAGGATCGACCTGATTGCGAATTTCGTTGGCCGCTTCGTCAACTTCGTACAGCGTCATGTCGTAGCCGCCGGTGATGTTGATCAGAACGCCCTTGGCGCCCTTGAGCGAAATATCGTCCAGAAGTGGGTTGGCGACAGCTTGTTGAGCGGCTTCCAGCGCGCGGCTTTCGCCGGTCGCCTCGCCTGTACCCATCATGGCAGCGCCCATCTCGGCCATAACCGTACGGACGTCAGCAAAGTCGAGGTTAATCAGACCCGGCATGACCATAAGATCTGTAATACCGCGAACACCTGAATAGAGCACGCGGTCGGCCATCTGGAAGGCATCAGCGAACGTCGTCTGTTCGTTAGCAACACGGAACAGGTTCTGGTTCGGAATGATGATCAGTGTGTCGACATGCTTCTTGATCTCGGCGAGCCCCTGCTCAGCCAGATTCATGCGACGCTTGCCTTCAAAGCCAAACGGCTTGGTGACAACGCCAACCGTCAGAATGCCGCGATCACGAGCGCAGCGTGCGATGACGGGTGCAGAGCCAGTGCCCGTACCGCCGCCCATACCCGCTGCGATGAAAACCATGTGTGCGCCATCGAGGTAAAGGTTGATCTCATCAATGGACTCTTCAGCGGCGGCTGTGCCGACCTCTGGCCGCGCGCCTGCGCCAAGACCTGATGTCGTTTCCAGACCAAGCTGAATTCTGTTCTCACATGATGATCGTGCCAGCGCCTGAGCGTCGGTATTCGCGACCACGAATTCCACGCCCTGAAGCTCTGATTTAATCATGTTGTCGACAGCGTTGCCGCCAGCACCGCCGACTCCGAAAACAACTATTCTGGGTTGTAACTCAATACTCATTCTGACCTGCCTCGTCGAACACGGGATGCGAGTGATTCGGGACTATGGTCTGCTCGCAGGCTTAATTCAGTGTTAAAGGAACTGAGAAAATCAGAAGTTTTCCTTCAACCAGTCGAAAGCCCTGCCAAACAGGCCAGCTTCGCCCTCGCGCGCCGAAGAAGACGCCGCAGATTTGCGCGTTGCCTTCGGATCACCCCCACGGGCGTGATCGAATGTTAACAGACCTGCAGCCGTGGCAAAAGTCGGTCTTTCACATTCTTCCCCGAGCTGCGCTGCACGCACAGGTCGACCCAGACGAACCGGCATGGCCAGCACTTGAGAGGCGAGCTCGCGCACGCCAGGCATTTCGCTCGCGCCGCCGGTCAACACAGCACGACGCGGGATTTTGCCACCAAGGCCGCTGGTAGACAAACTTTTGGAGACAAGCTCAAACGTCTCTTCAAGACGTGGCCCGATAAACCGTGCAAGCTCAGCGCGAGACATGCGCGCAGATTGAAGCCGCCCATCATCACCAATCTTAGGCGTCTCAACCAGTTCAGCCGAGCCGGTCTGAGAAGGCGCGACGCTCCCATGGAGCGTCTTGATACGCTCAGCGGCAGGCAAGGTCGTGCCAATACCCTGCGCAATATCTGAGGTCACATGGTTGCCACCAACTGGCAGGGTCTCATACCAGCCAAGCGTGCCGTTCATATAGACCGACACACCTGTAGACCCGCCGCCCATATCAATGCAGATTGCGCCATTGTCGCGCTCATCCTCCACAAGTACCGCATCCGCACTCATGAAAGCGCCAGCAGACACGCTGTCGATTTTCAGGTGCGCCCGCGAGACACAAAGAACGAGGTTTTTGTAGACCGGCTTTGGCATGGTGATGAGGTTAACGGAGACGCCGAGCGTATCGGCGAACATGCCGCGTGGATCGCGCACACCGTCGCTGCCATCTACTGAATAGCTGAACGGAATAGCGTGCAGCACCTGTTGCTTGTCAGTCTCGCCAGACGCCAACGCCTTATCGAGCAGCTTCACGACATCCTTCTGGCTGATCTCCCGGCCACCCATATCCAGCGTTGCTCTGGCAACCCTGGACTTCATGTGCGGCCCATTCACAGACAGGCGCACGGAAGAGATCTGCTGGTCTGCCATACGCTCAGCGTCTTCAACCGCCAGCCGCACAGATCTTTCCAGACCATCCATATCGATCACGATACCGCCTTTGAGGCCGCGCGATGATTGCTGGCCATAGCCAAGCAACTCAAACCCACCAGCGTGGGCCTCAGCAGTGCGCGCCACCAGGCACGCGATACGCGTCGCGCCCAGGTCCAGCGCAGCAACGATCTGGCCAGTTTTTCTCAATCGCGGCGCAGCGGCCGCCAGAAGTCTTTCATCGAGCCCGGACATCAGCCAGCTCCTCCGATATCGGCGAGCGCAAATTCCGAATTGCGTCGTTTTACATAAATGCGTTCCGGATCGCGCAGATCGACCCGCTCAACGTCACGGTCGAGCACACCGGTCTGGCGCTGAAGCTCTGCAAGGACCTCAATCGCGCTGTGCCGGTCTGTACCAGACGGCAAGTTAACGCGCACACCAGTGGTCATCAGGAGATCCCAGCGGCGATCATTGATCCGCTCAGCAAAATCAAGACGGGTTTCAATCACCGGATAGGCGCGAAGCTCGCTCTGGAGAAGCGGCCATGCTGCGATTGCGCCGTCGCCCTGAACGACAGGAAAAGCGAGGCCTTCTTCCGACGTCACTGCGGCTTCACCGGTTATATGCATAGGCTGCAGCGGCTTCTGGTCGTTTTCGCGGTACATCACAGACGCCTGAAGCGGTGTGACGAATACGGCGACCTGGTTTGGCCAGAAACGGTGAACCTGAATATCGCCAAAGCCTCTGACAGCCTCAATTCGGGCCTTCAGCGCCTGAGGATCAGCGCGAAACATGCTATCGCCTTCGGTGACACCAAGCTCGCTGCGAATGACCCGCTTCTGATCGTCGGAGGCTTCGATGATCTGAATGGAGCGGATCGACAGGCCCACAGCTTTCGCCGCGCCGTCGGCGAGCTGATTGGCTTTGTCCTCAACGACAGAAATGGATTGTCCCATCCAGGCTGCAGCCCCGACGAGTATGGCCCCTAGAAAGAACACACCTGTAATGATGGAAGACGCATCCGAAGCCTGTTTTTGCGTGCTTTTCGGCGCAGGCCCCGGCTTACCCCTGCCTTTGCTGGTCTGTCGTCCGCCGGATTTATTTTTCTGACCACCCTTCACCTGGGGCATGACGCATCCTCAATCATCCATTCGACCAGATCAGCAAATGAGATGCCGAGGCTGGCCGCTTGTTCCGGGACGAGAGAGGTCGGCGTCATGCCGGGCTGTGTGTTGGTTTCCAATATCACGAGCCTGTCCCTCTCGTCGTCGTAACGAAAGTCGGATCGCGTCACTCCACGACACCCCAGCGCCTGATGAGCCTTGATTGCGGCTTCCATGGCAGCTTGTGTCACACGTCCCGGCAAGTCAGCCGGCACAACATGGCGCGATCCACCACTCGCATACTTTGCGTCAAAATCGTAAAACTCTCTTAACGGTATGATCTCTGTGACGCATAAAGCGCGATCTCCCATCACACCAACTGATAATTCCCGGCCTGGGATGTATTCTTCGGCCATCAGATTGTCGCCATAGACCCAGCTGTCAGCCATCAGCTTGTCTGCAGGCGCATTGGCGCCCTCGCGGACAATCACGACACCAAAACTGGAGCCCTCAGCGATCGGTTTGATGACATATGGCGGCGGCAGAGGATGCTCGGCAGAGGCTTCTTCCCGCGTCACTTTGACATCTGCGGCAATCTCGATCTGATTTTGGGCATAAACGGCCTTGGACTTTCGCTTGTCCATGGCAACCGCTGACGCAGCCACGCCCGAATGCGAGTAGGGTATCTGAAGAATTTCCAGCAAACCCTGCACGCAGCCATCTTCGCCCCATGGCCCATGCAGGCCATTGAGGATCACGTCTGGCTTTGCTTCTTTGAGTTGTTCAGACAGGTTTCGCGTCGCATCGATCTCGAGCACCTCATATTTGCCGGTCTCACGCGCTGCCCTGGCCATAGCCTTTCCTGACGAAAGCGAAACCTCTCGCTCTGAAGACCATCCACCAAAAATGACTGCAACGCGCTTCATCTGCGTACTCCCTGAACACCGCTGGTCGAGACTGACGGCAAAAGAAGGCAAGGCTGAGACGAATTCGCGATTTTTGGAAAGAGGGTCAGATTGCGCGTTCGCCGAGTTTGCGGACTGAATTCAGCCATCTTACATGGCGCGCCTCATCATCGGTCTCTACCATGCCAATCAGCTTGTGCCGTATTGGCTTGAAGCCTGACAGGCCAAACATGCCTTTTTCCAGACCCTTCAGACTGTTAGCGCCAAACCAGGTGTTATAGATCAGGCTCGGCATGCCCATGGTCACGATGATCCGCAGCGATTTGCCTTTCATCTTCGCTTTCGGAAACTCTTTTTCAGACTCAGCGGTTTCCAGGAAGAAACCCCCACACGCTATCTGTTCCAGAAAGCCTTTCAGAAGGGCTGGCGCGCCGCCAAGCCAAAGCGGGAAGATGATAACGACATGATCTGCTGCGCTTATTTTTTCCCGCTCTGCCATGAGTGGTTCAGCCGGGTCATTCGCAAAAGCCGTCGCTGACCGCAGAAAATCAAACTCGAGATCACCTACTACGATTTCGCTCACCTGATGGCCCGCTTCTCGCGCACCTTCGAGATAGGCTTTGCCCAGCGCCCGGCAGAAATGCGGTTGTCGACTGTCGGGGTGGCCATGAATGACGCAGATATTCGGCATCCATTTCTCCATAGTTTTGTTATGGATATTACGCCGTTTCTGGTTGTCTGGAAACTCTCAATCCGGGTCAGGCAAAAAAAACTGAAAACCCGTTTGACTTACCCATCGGCAGGATACCTATCAATCTACTCCTCCCAGAAAAGGTTTCAAATGTCCTATCTTATTCCCGATGACGCACTCACGCCGGACACTTTTCTGTCCCGCGCAGCCGATACCCTCCCCGCACATCTTGCGATCAGGCTGACCAAAACAGAGCGGAGCCAGTTCGAAGGCGAGTTTGAGGTCGAGCGCTTTCATATGGCACCTAACGGGTTTCTGCACGCTGGCAGCGTTGTGAGCCTGGCTGACTCGCTCTGCGGATTTGCCTGCATGGCGAACCTTCCTGCGGCAGCTTCGGGTTTCACAACCGTCGAGCTGAAGAGCAACTTCTTCGGAACGGCGCGCGACGGGCGCGTGATCGGCAAATCCGTTCCAGTGCACCTGGGCCGTACAACCCAGGTCTGGGATTGTGAAGTCACCCATAAAGATACTGGAAAGCGGATGGCACTTTTCCGCTGCACTCAGATGGTGCTCTACCCCAAGGCATAATTATCAAAAAGCGATGAGTTCTGATAAGGTCATGATAGCTGGAGGCAACATGACCTTACTCAATCGCACGATCGGTCTGATACTTTTGGGCCTCGCATCGCTTATCTGGTTCACTGACCAGACCAATCTGCTTGCCTCCGACCGCATGCGCGTTTTCAGCCTTCTACCGGGCCTCGTCGGTCTGGCAATGGTGTTCGGGGCCGTAAAAGTTCAAGACCTTGCGCAAATCTTCACCCGGTCCACATCAGCCAAATAGCGACCGACGCGATGGCACCTCAAACGGCCGCGTCGTTCGGGTATAGGGCCCTTTGTCGCTCTGGATATTCAACATCGGCTGAAGACGCTGAATGAGATCAGCGCGAACCTCATACCGGCCAACTGACGCTGTGCAGAAACTCACCGAGCAGGATCTGACAAATTCAGAAATCATCCGCTCTTCATCTGCGCTGAATGCGGGGCCTTTGCCCTTTTTCGTTCTCGGCTTCAGTCCCAAAATATGTTCGGCGATATGCCTGCGAAACTCTGATGCGGTCGTATTCCGCATATGATCTCGATAACTTTGGCCGATATCGACTGACTCCCCGATATAGATCACCTCGCCATCCGGCGCGCTGATCAGGAGGAGACCCGGACCGCTTGCAGCAGCCGGGCCGCCCCAGCGATGTTTCCTGGCAGACAATGTATCACGACCACCTTCAGCGACGAGTTCTGAAGCAACATGTTGGAGTTGCTTCCAGGTTGCGCAGCTTCCGGGAAGCCTGTAGCGCCCGTCCGGGGTCTGATCTGCCGTGCGAATGATCTTGGGAACGCAGCTTTCGGCATACTCCAGAAGTTCGCGCCGCCCGAAGGAGGTGGGTTGAGCGTAAAGCCGGAAACGGCTTAACACATCACCATCGTCGAGAACTTCATCCGGAAAGCTCAGCCGGAGTTTCGATGTGTCAGAATCCAGGAAGGGCCGGATCGATTTTTTCAGGTCATCAGTCTCGCCGAGAAGCACGGTGCCAGCCTGACCGACAAAAGCGTAAACACCTGCCTTTTCTGGCACGGAGTCTGGCTCCGTAATCGCTTCACTTGAGAGTAAAGCGCGCAGCCCCTCTGATAACAGCAGCTCTGAATTCTGCTGAACAAGCTTCCAGAATGACATGAATTCTCCCTCGCTCAGGAGAGAAAATAAGTCGCTTCAGGCAAACGGGGTGTCTACAAAATCGTACTAATTTCTTCGAAGTAGTCGATTAATCGACACGCTTCAAACCAGTGACATAGCGTTGCCAGTTTTCAACATAATGGAGGGCCGAAGCGAGCAACATTTGTTCACCGGCCTCATCGATTTGGCGGATCACCTTGCCTGGAGCGCCCATGACCAGAGAATTGTCCGGAATCTCCTTGCCTTCGGGAATCAGGGCATGCGCCCCAATCAAGCAATTCTTCCCGATTTTGGCGCGATTAAGCACGGTTGCGCCGATTCCGATCAGCGAATTGTCACCAATGGTACAGCCATGGAGCATGGCCATGTGGCCGACAGTCACGTTCTTTCCAATCGTCAGTGGCACACCCTCATCGGTGTGAAGAACGCTGCCATCCTGGACGTTTGAGTTCTCTCCAATATTGATTGGATCGTTGTCTCCGCGCGCCACAACGTTGAACCAGATGCTGGCATTTTCTTTCAGGATCACACTGCCCAAAACAGTGGCATTGTCGGCGATCCAGTATTTTCCAGCGTCCGGAAGAGAAACTCTTTTATCGCCAAGATCATAGACCGCCATACTCATGCTCCACTTGTGTTTGACACGAAACTTTCGCGCAATTTCCGTCTTGTCTCTCTCTTAACTGTTGTATGGTGGACTTGTCTAAAGATTCGCAGGCANGGGTGATTCGACCTGCCCTGCGTGAGCTCGAAGAGGTGCGCGTGGTGACACGACACGGATTGAGGACGGGGCCCGGCCCCACCCCCCGAGCGGCAGCAGCTGCCGCCTCTTCTGCCCCCGACTTTTTCACCAAACGCCGCAGTGCTTTCAGGCCTGCGGCGTTTTTCTTTGTGGTAAGCCAAGGAGGCCTTCATGGGTAAACGTTCTGCAGTCCGGAAAATTCGCAATGCCGAATTCAACACCGACGCCTATTTCGACGACGAAGCCCGCGCCAACGGACATGGCCTCTACGCCATTGATGGCGGATGGACGCCCGATGACGAGCCCAAAGGACGAGTCTCCAATCGCAAGCCAAAGCCCGANGGTCCGCCNCGCGACCAGCGCTATACCAAGAATGTCAAACCTCGTTCTGAGGGTCAGGCTCAGCTCATGAAAGCCATTGATGAGCATAACCTCGTCTGCGCCCTCGGCCCTGCAGGAACAGGAAAGACCTATCTCGCCATCACTAAAGCGGTAGAAGCGCTTCAGAAAGGCGAAGTTGGTCGCATTGTCCTGGCGCGTCCTGCTGTGGAGGCTGGCGAACAGATCGGCTTCCTGCCCGGCGCCATGGAAGACAAACTCGCGCCNTTCCTNCGTCCGCTCTATGACGCGCTGTCAGACCGNCTTTCGCCGAANCAGCTGAAAGANATGCTGGCCGAAGGACTGATNGAGATNGCNCCGATTGGCTTCATGCGNGGNCGGACACTCAATAACGCCTTCGTGGTNATTGATGAGGCTCAGAACTGCACNTACGGACAGATNAANATGCTNCTCACCCGGTTGGGCTGGCATTCGACCATGGTGGTCACTGGTGACCCGGCCCAGTCCGACCTTCTGCCCGAGCTTTCCGGGCTGGGAACGGCAGCCGATAAACTGGAGACCATGGCAGATGTAGCCGTGGTCAGATTGCAGGCCGAAGATGTGGTGCGTCACCCGCTTGTGGCGCAGATGCTGGATACGCTCTAGTCTGCTCTAACGTCACCTCAAAAAGAAAGCCCGCCACCTGGCGGGCTTTCTACTTTGCAATCATCAATTGCTGGGAAAATTACGCTCAGCGCTCACCGGAAATCGCTTCAGTCTCGGTCTGAACCGGCTCGGTCTGCATGTCTGGCTCTGCGTTTGGAACCGTATCGACATTCTGCTCCTCGTCAGCCTCTTCAGGGCCCAGTCGCTGATCGAGAGATTCCTTGAACACGCTATCCTGTTTGCCGTCTTCCTGCTTCTCGAAAAGCTGCGTCGGGCAGAATTTGGGAACGCCGAATCCCTCTTTCAGGTCTTCTGAGCGAATGCGCGCATTCACAAAGGAATCGATCAAAGTGTTTTGGGTGAACCAGATATGGTTCTGACGGGCGCAGCTTCTGGCAAAGTTAAAAAGTCGCTTGCGCTCATCCTGTTCGAAGTTCAGCGAGCCTCCAAAGGCAAGATCTGGTGGAATATAGGCCACATTCAGATTCATACCATTCTGCAAAGCGACGGCGGCATACTCTCCCAGCGCCAGCCGTGCGCTGAACATCAGCATGGTATCAAACGACTTTGAGACAATCTGGATCGTGTTGATGGGCGTCGAGCTGGATGGCGTCTGTAGCTGACCGTTTACGATGATGTAGAGATTGCTTTGCTCCAGCATATCACCGGGATTGCTCCAAAGTGCCATGAGCTCGGGTCCCAGAAAGAATGGGACGGTTGCAGCACCATCCACATGCATTTCCTGATACTCCCGACCGTCAGCTTCTACCTCAAACATGACAGGCGGGAAAACGCCGGGCACGCTGGCAGAGGCAATCAGAACGTCCCGGAAGAGTTCTCGCGCCTCATCATTTCGCTGCCGGGCGATCTTCCCCAAATCCCAATAGGTCGTGAGCTGCCGGTCCAGATTGGTGGTTGCGACCAGAAGCACACGGCCTTTTTCAGTCTCATCTGCAATTGCAGCGATCAGATCGTCGGTCACATATTGATCGACAAGGTCTCGAAGCGGTGCCGGTTTGAAAAAACTTGGAAGAAAGAAAATACCCAACCCGCGGGACTCAAGAAGGTTTGACGCCGACTCCGACGCAAATGCCTCGGTCAGTTCATCATCCCAGTCCTCACCGAGAAAGGCGAAAGGTGCGATGAGAGCGCCAGTACTGACGCCAGTGACCACCTCAAACTGCGGCCGCTCGCCCTGTAGCGACATGCCGACGAGTACGCCCGCACCAAATGAGCCCGCAGCTCCGCCCCCGGACAGAGCAAGAAAGTCCATTGAACCATCGCTCGCAGTACGCAGACGGCTCAGTGCGTCGGCTGTCCTGTCGGCAGCCTGCTCATCGAAGCCCACAATTCTGATATCAGCAGTAAAGCCCTCCACAGTTGCATCGAAGGGCGCAGGCGGCGGACCTTCAATACGAGGCTGAGTGATACACGCCGAGAGCCACGGCAAGCATATCAGAGCAAGTGCGCAGAACCTGAAACGAGGATACAACGTTGAAATTCCTGACTGGATCGTTTTCAGCTCTGGTTATAACTCATCAGGCTGGTCCTTCTACCCTTTGTGACAGGATTAGCGCGATCCCCCTGCGGGACTGAACCGCTGCCGGATGCTCGAAAGGAAGGCATCTGCCGTTGAAGTATCAGCGAGGCGCCGTACGGTATCGGTCAGACGTGAGGCCGAGACTTCCGTACGACCTGTGAGAAGGTCAAATGCATCGCCCTCACGAGTCCGCCTCATCTGATCGAGATATTGCGACCGCAGGTCCGCCAGCCCGTCAGAGTCGCCATCCAGACGATAGGCGACAGCTGCACGGATCGCTGATTGCGTATCCTTCGCGGAGAACGTCGCTCCCACAGGAGGAAGGGTCCGCTGAAGGGCTGAACCAGCTTCGCTCCAAGCTCTTGCGCGCCAGTGCACCTCCGCGAGAAGTTCGAGAGCGTCCGGGTCTTTCAGACCGTCAAGCAGTTCGATGGCATGTCCGAAGCGCTGTAATTCCATGTGAGCCGCCGCCTCAAGAAGCCTGCGCTCGAGCCGCAACTCCGGATCAATCCCAGCAATGCGGGTGGAATTCAGCGTCATGAGTGCATTCTCAGGACGCTTATCGAGGAGATAAATCGCAGCCAGATCGGCAGCAATCTGCGCGCGGCTCTGGCCAATCAGATTGCGGTTGTCAACCTGGTGAGATAGAAGCTCAGTCGCGGGATCCAGCAGATCGAAAGCCACGAGACGGTTTGTCAGCAGCCGGATCATCCGGTCACCATCGGGACCAATGGGTGTCAGGTCTCGAAACTCGTAGAACAGGGCCAAGGCTGAAATCGGGTCAAGGGAATCCGCTTCACCTTCAAGAAACAGCGCCTTGAACTGGTCCGCCAGTTTCATGCGGAGATCTCGCGCGCCGGGAAGGTCGGGAAACTGAGTCGCAAAATTCTGGGCCAACATCATGGCTTCGCGATACCGACCGAGTTCAAAGTAAGCCGTTGCAAGCTCCGACACGATCTCCAGCTCAAGAGCATCGCCGCGCCATCTGAAGCGCAAGGTGTCGAGCAGGTCGCTGGCATCCAGATAGGTCATATCTCCTGTCTGAAGGTCGAGCTTGATCTTCTCCAGCTCAGCACGAACACGGACATTCGGATTGGGATGGTCCTGTAAGCGCTGGAATATGTTCTGCGCGTCCTGGATACGGCCTGTTGCTACGGCAAGCTCGCCAAGCGTCAAATTGGCGTGTCCGGCGGCCTCCGCATCCTCGCTACGAATGGCGGCAAGCGCCATCTTTTCTGCTGTGCCGCCATCACCCATGCGGATCATGGCCCGGGCAGCCGCCGCATTGAACCGCGCAGCCCACTCCGGAGTATGCGCATTAATCAGGGAATCCGCCTGGATGAAGGACTGTCGGGCCTTCCGCCACTCGCCAATTCTGGAATAGGCAAGCCCCAGCCACGCGGCCGATGCGGGATCGTTTCTGGAACTACTATGGTCGAGCGCCTCGATGGCCTCGAAATACCGGCCAGACATGATGTCTGCCGCGCCTTTCAACGTCAGCCATTGCGCATCCTGTTCGAGAAGGGGGTCAGCCGACAACGCAATATTGAGCGGTCCATAAGCTTCAGCCGCGAACTCCCAGGCCAGATAAAACCGCGCCAGATCGAGAAGGGCCTTCTGTCCATCCCATTGTTCAGGGTCGGCTTGCGCCGCGGCAGCTGCGAGGCGCGTCTGATTACGCCAGAATTCGTTCTCACTTCCCTGACGCCATGTCCCGAAATCGAGAAAGCCGGGAGAGAGATTTCCCTGTCCGGCAAGGACGCTATCAACTCCCCAACTCGACAATGCCAATCCGGCTTCCCGGCTGATGAGAACTGTATCATCGCGCTGAACGACATTGAGGTCATCTGTCCTTGGCGCAATCACCAGACCATGAGTCGTCACGGGAAACTCGGCTTCTACGAATGAAAGACTTTGAACCAGAGCTGTAGACGGATTGTGTGCAGCGACCAGGATCAGTTCGTCACCGATTTCAGGATCTTGTAGCCGGAAGAGTGTCGCCGCATCCGGCACAATGGCCTGAATGCCAGACCCACCTTCACTGGCAATACGAGCGGGTTTAATCTGGCGGTCGGCCAGCGAGCCCTGATTACCAATCTCAATATTCCAGACCCGACCGGCATTCGTAACCTGCACGAGCTCGTCTCTTGGCAGAAAAATACGGAGCGCCATGCCGGTTTCAGACTGAACCTGATCCATACGTACGCCAGTTGCTTGGCGAGCGGCAGCGAAATCGAAGTCGCCATTGGCTGGGAATGCTATCCAGATCGCCTCGTGGCGCCGGAAAACCACGCCAGGAATCTCGCTTGCGAAACTCAGTTTAACCTCGAGCCCTTCCCGCAGACTGTTCGCTGACACTGGCACGCGTCCTGACGTCGGCAGTGCTTCGCGCCAGACACGCGGTGGAGTGATGTCAGGAAGTTCAGAGGTAAATGACTGGGCAACGGCAGTTTCTGGCTCTAAGGCAGAGGCCAGAACAGGCTCGCCCTCAGCATCTTCAACAACCAGCATCGCCTTGCCAAGATCGACAGGCTTCCGGCTTGGCGGCTCGACACCTTTTTCAGGTGGCAAATCGGCGGCAAGTGCTTTCAGGGCATCGGGGATCAGAGGATCATCTGCAATGCCATCCGGCGGTCTCTGGCCCTCGTGGAATCTCACAACCACAGCATTGTCGGCGGCAACAGCATTCGCCCAATAGTTCTCGTCTTCATCAATATCGACAACAAACTGATCTTCAGTGTTGTCGGCGCGAATGCCTGTCATGCCCACTGGAGGGTCAATCCGGACATGCGCCAGATCCGCGACTCCGCGACGATCGAAACGGATCTGATATCCTGAATCAGTGGCAGATGCCTCAAACCCAACAGTCTCAGGCCAGTAAAACGTAAGTGTTGAGCCGGAACCAAGATCAGCTGCCTGGACAGTCAGGTCCAGGGGCGGTGGGATTGCAGCAAGGCGTGCGGCCTCAGCTGCAGCAGCCGCAGCAGCCGCCTCATTGCGCTTTATCGCAACAAGTGGCGAAACAATGTCTGCTGGGTCCGTTTCCCTGTTCTCGGGCAGAAGGTCTACCGCCGTAAGGTCGTAGGATTCAGATTGATGGATCCGATATTCCCGCGCCAGTGCGATACGAATTTCCTGCTCATCGTCACTCTGACGGGCGATGGCAACATAGGATGGCAAGCCCTCCTTGAGCGCGTCGAGGTCGATGGACACAGGCTCATCAAATCGCATGACAAGCACAGAGCCCGAAAGCCGGGTCGAGATATCGGGCCCATCTTCGCTGCCGTCTGCCCAGCTGGCAACGATGCGACCGTATCCGCCTGCTTCAGATAATTCGAGAGAAATTGGTCGCCCTTCAGCATAAGATGGCACCATACCCAGCATGGCGGCCGTCCCCAGGAGCAGCGCATGAGCTGCCGGGCGCAGAAGCCGATTACGGCTCATTCGTGCGGGCCTCAAGTTCNGCNACTGTTTGTGGAGGTTCGGTCCGCTGCGCCATCAGGGTCGTCAGAACCAGAGCACGTTGGGTGTCCATCTCCGANAGAACTGCAGCCGCTGATGTTGGTTTCATCCGATTGGCCAGCTGNACCATCAGAAGATCTGGCATGGTATTGAAGATCCGCGCGGCATCCTTTGGCTTCATGCTTTCGTACATTTTTACCAGGGCTGCGAGTTCTTCCTCATTTTTCTGATCAAGCTGGCCAAGAAGGTCCTGAATACTGCCTTCGAGATTCTTAAGCTCATCAATTTGATCGTTCAGCCGGTTCTCAGCCGCAGAAATGGTCATTTCACGCGTATCGAGTGANGCTTCNCGTGCATCCAGAGTTTCGCGTCGATCCGAGAGCGACCGCAACACCTGAATTTCGTATTGAGAGAGCCCGGCCTGATCAGCAATGTAGTCATTCGCCGGGCAGGTCNCAGCGGCTGGCTCGGCCACCTCTTCCGACACGGTTTCCACTTCCGGAGCGGATGCAGTCGATGGTGCAGCGGCAGACGCCTGATCGGCGGCCGCTTTTTCTGCAGCACGTTCGCCCGCGGCTTCAGCGATGGACACAGCCTTCACCGAGAACAGCCCGAAAGCGACAATCCCGATCACGGGTAAGAGACGAACCCTGTTCCTCGACATGGATCAATATCCTCTGCGGCCGCCGCGCGGCAGATTGTTGGAGAGCGAGCGGGCTTCATCAATACGCACCTGAAGCTCCCGACCGGTTTCATTAGCTGTCTTGCGAAGACCCTGAATGGCGGCTTCGGCCTGCGCAATTGTCTCGGCAAGTTCGCGCGCCGCATCGATCATGCCGTCATTCCCCTTGCGGAGACGGGTCAGACGCTGATCCAGTCGCCAGCAATAGATGATTGCGAGCAGAAGAAGCACTGCCAGCCCAATTTCTACGATGAGGCCGTAATCGGTCATTTTCCTCCGCCCCCTAAAAGGTCTTTGCGGGCGCGATCCGAGATCGGGCTCTCAACGCGAACGGCAACCTTGTGCCCCATACGGCCAACGCGGCCATTGGTGAGCTGAATGTCACCACATTTAATGTCGACCTGTGACTCAGGTGAAGCATTCAGATACAGCGTGTCGCCAACCTTGAGGTCGAGCATCTGTTTGAGCGGCACCGTCATCTCATCAAGCACGGCCTGAATATCGAGTTTCGCAGCCCAGAGCTCGCTCGCAAGGTGGCCTTCCCAGATATTGTCGCGACCGAACTTCTCACCCATGAAGTTCTGCAGAAGCATTTTCCGGATCGGCTCAAGGGTCGCGTAGGGCAGAAGCAGCTCAGCCCGGCCACCCCGGTCTTCCATATCGATGCGCAACTTGACCAGAATCGCTGCGTTTGCCGGGCGGGCAATGGCCGCGAACCGCGGGTTCGTTTCAATACGGTCCAGCTCAAAATCCACCTCTGTCAGAGGGGCAAACGCCTGTTTGGCATCCGCCAGAATGACTTCGACCAGCCGGGTCACCAGAGAGCGTTCGATGGTGGTGTAAGGGCGGCCCTCAATACGCATGGCGACCGTACCGCGACGGCCTCCAAGAAGGACGTCCACAATTGAATAGATCAGGTTTGAATCGACTGTGAGAAGTCCAAAGTTATCGAGCTGTTTNGCCTTGAANACAGACAGGATAGCCGGAAGCGGAATGGAGTTCAGATAGTCACCAAAACGGATAGACGTNATGGCGTCCAGCGACACCTCNACGTTGTCGGAGGTGAAGTTCCGCAAGGAGGTGGTGAGAAGCCGGACCAGACGGTCGAATACGACCTCCAGCATTGGCAGGCGCTCATAAGACACAAGCGCCGAATTGATAATGGCACGAATACCTGAGTTTTCGTCATTCTCCTCGTCGTCCAGCGAGAAGCCGAGCAGGCTGTCAATCTCATCCTGGTTGAGAATGCGTTCGGTGGTCGTGCCGGCGCCAACGACGGCAGAAGCCAGGTTCGATTTGGCTTCCTGTTCTTCATTAGCGAGCGAAGCTTCCCACTCGGCGGCGAAATCGTCGCCCATACCNTCATCGTCACCACCAGAGGCCTGNTCGGCCTCCAGTTCAGCAGCCCATTCGGCAGCGAGTTCTTCGTCTGTCTTTTCGTCGGACATGTCGGACCTATTGGACGATGAATTCCTCGATCAGTACGGCGTCGATCGAATCAGGGTGCAAACTCATATTCACGCGGCGCAGCAGCTCACGACGGATGCGGTAGTCACCGGCAGACCCGCTGAGGTCATCAATACGCATTTCACGCAGGAACATCTGGAACTGGTCCGTGATGCGCGGCAGCAGCGAGTCGATTCGGTCGAACACACCTGGATCGTGCGCTTCGAGCGTCAGCTTTAGCAAAAGCTGAGACCGACGACCGTTGCCGCTATTCACGGTCACGAGGATTTTCGGCATCGTATAGAAAGACGGCTCACCGGGCTGGCCGATCTGGATCAGCGCGCCATTNTCTTCCAGCTCAGAGGCTGTTTTGACGCTGCTGGAAGAGCCATGCCCATCATCTTTGGACGCATGCCCGTCATCACTCTTGGCGTGTCCGTCATCCTTTGCGCCGTGACCATCGTCTTTCGGTGGCGCATGCGAATCAGGTTCGGCGTGGATGTCGTCTACCTCAGTGGCTGCATCGGCCTTGCCGCCGCCAAGCAGCANAGTGGCGCCTACGCCACCGCCGACCAGCACCAGAAGCGCAGGCAAAACCACGAACAGGACAAGCGTCTTGCCAGCCATTTTCTTCTTGGACGGAGCACCCTCTGCTTCGAGCGCGTCATCCATGCTCTCTTCACTGATCTCGTCTGTCTTTACGTCTGCCATTTCACCCGGGCCTTGCATGTATACCCGGCAAAAATGACCCCTCTTGGTTAAGGAAGCGTGGAGATAGGCATTAATTGCCGGTCTATTTCATTAAGTTTCTGCAGTTACCGAAACGAAGGAAAGCGTTAACTCTC
Organism: Ponticaulis sp.; assembly: GCA_002699325.1. Lineage (GTDB taxonomy): Bacteria > Pseudomonadota > Alphaproteobacteria > Caulobacterales > Hyphomonadaceae > Ponticaulis. The sequence goes on from PABS01000057.1 coordinate 26,529, forward strand.
GAGCCCCATATCTTGGNGAAGAACTTTTTCGGGTATCGGTGTAAACCATGGATAATGCGCTACTGGTCGGTGTGAATTCGCAGGAAATGCTGCGGCGACGCATGGATATCGTGGCGAATAATCTCGCCAACATGACCACTGCATCCTTCAAGGCAGAAGTTGCTTTAAATGAACTCGTCATTGAGCGCCCCGCCAAAGCGAATGACGAGCCGCACGACGTGCGATTTACAAATGTTGAGCGCCTGCACCGGGATATGTCTGTCGGCACAATGCGCCTGACAGGCGGCCCCCTCGACTTTGGCCTGGAAGAGCCAAACGCCTTCTTTGCCGTCCGCATGGGTGAAGAGACTTATTATACCCGCGATGGTCAGTTTTCGCTGGATGACCTCAGCCGGCTGATGACGCGCGAAGGGGCATTCGTCCTGGACGATGGCGGCAATGAAATGGTGTTCGACCCTGAAGGGGGACCACCAACCGTCAGTGATACCGGTGTAATCCGGCAGGGAAATATTGAGATAGGGCGGCTCGGCGTTTACGGGTTCGAAACCCCAGCTGCTTTAGAGAAGGTGGGCGGCAATCTCTGGTCCCCGGCCGGACAAGAGCCTGAAGCCGTCGAGCTGCCAAAACTGCAGCAGGGTGTTGTGGAGCAATCCAACGTCAACGCCATTTCAGAAGTCACCCGGATGATCGAAATTTCCCGGGCTTACACGTCAGCAAGCCGCCTCGTAAAAGACGCAGACGAGCTACGCAAAACCGCAATCAGCAAACTGGGCCAGACCCAGTCTTAATGAATACAGGGTGAGTTCATGCGTTCTCTCAGCACCGCCGCCACCGGCATGCAGGCACAGCAACTGAATGTCGAGGTCATCTCGAACAACATTGCGAACATGAACACCACCGGGTTCAAGCGCCAGCGCGCTGAATTCCAGGACCTCCTTTACATGAACGTTGAGCGCATGGGCACAACCTCATCTGACGGCGGCACAATTGTACCAACAGGCGTCCAGGTGGGTACAGGTGTTAAGACCGGCTCCGTTTACCGTATTACCGAACAGGGCAATGTGTCGCAGACGGGAAATCCGTTTGATCTGGCGCTTCAGGGCGAAGGCTATTTTGTCATTCAGAACCCGGACGGCACNGAATCCTACACCCGCGCGGGTAACTTCTCCGTCAGCCCGGAAGGCCAGCTGGTCACCGGCGACGGTTATGTCGTATCGCCTGGTATTGCGATCCCGGAAGAAGCCGTCGACGTCACCATCAGTGCGGTCGGCATGGTTCAGGCACGGATCGCCGGCGAAGTCGAATATCAGGAGCTCGGTCAGATTGANCTGGCGCGCTTCATCAATCCAGCCGGCCTCGATGCNATTGGCGACAACCTTTTCCTNGAAACACCCTCTTCGGGCGTCGCCAATATTGGCGTTCCGGGCGGGCTTGGCTTCGGCACTGTGCTGCAGGGTTTCCTGGAGAACTCGAACGTGAATGCCGTGAACGAGGTCAGCGCGCTCATTCTCGCCCAGCGCGCCTATGAGATGAATTCCAAAGTGATCACGACCAGCGACGAGATGCTCGGCGTCACAAGCCAGCTCCGTTAAGCCTGAACAGTTAGGTAGATCATGAAAAAGCGACGTTCTCACCGTTTCCTCGCCCTGACGCTGGCCAGCGTTTTTGGCCCGGCCATGCCGGTGAGCGCGGACATTCAGATCCAGGGAGACTGGGTCCGCCTCGGAGACGTCGCGCCTGTTTCCGGTGTCGCAGCAGACAAGCCAATCGCGGCTGCCCCCCTGCCCGGTCAGCGCATGCCGCTTTCGAGCGCTTTTATTGAAGCTCAGGCCAGCGCTGCAGGCTTTCCTGTCGACCTGCCAGACGGTCAGATGATCTGGATCGCGAAAAGTCCTGACGCACCACCTGCCACTCAGGCCGCGCCTCCGCCGCCACAACACAGAGCGGCCCCTGTCATGCGCATCGAAGACACACAAGAAGATGGTGAAGTGCCTGTTCTTGTCACCGATGTGCGCCGCGGCGACCCGATTACACCGGACATGATTGCCTATCAGCCACTCCAGACCGGCAGGCGTATTCAGGGGCTGATCCGCTCGGCATCTATACTGGGCGAGACCGAAGCAACCCGTACCATTCGCGCCGGTCAGCCTCTGTCGCTCAGGGATATTCAACCGGTTTCGATTGTCAAAAAAGGCGATCTCGTCAAACTCATCTACGAACGCGGACCACTCAAACTCGTTGTAAACGCAAAAGCTCTGAATGATGCCGCGCGTGGTGACACAGTCCGCCTGCAAAACCTGCAATCAAATCGCTCGATGGATGCGGTCGCCTGGGCACCAGGCGAAGCCCGTGTCGGAACGGCCTTTTTCGGATCAGAAAGCTAAAGACATGCGGTCTATCAAGCCAACAGCCTTTTTCAGCATCTCTGTCGCGCTTTTCGGCCTTGCCGCATGCTCTACTGCCAACAATCTGGTGGCAGAACCGCAGCTGACCCCGATTTCCAATCCCGATACGATTATTGGCGCAATCCCTGTGAGCGCCCCTACACCGCGCACCTTGCCTGTCCAGCAGGCTCCCAATTCGCTATGGCGCGCCGGCGCAAAAGGTTTCTTCAAAGACCAGCGCGCGGCTGATATCGGCGACATCCTGACCGTCGATATCAACATTACGGACACCGCATCGCTCAGCAATACGACATCAACGAGCCGCACAGGCAGCCAGAATGCGGAAGTCAGNGGCCTTTTCGGGCTTGAACAGCCGCTTGAACGCGCCCTACCCGGCAATGACACACTCGGCACCGGCCTTGGCACCTCATCCAGCTCCAGTTCGCAGGGCAATGGTTCGGTGAATCGCGCAGAAAACATNCGCCTGACGGTCGCCGCNGTNATTACAGACATCCTGCCGAACGGNAATTTCGTGATTGCCGGNCGTCAGGAAGTGAAAGTGAATGCTGAGGTACGTGAACTCGTCGTCTCCGGCGTGATCCGGCCAGAAGACATTTCAGCAAACAACACCATCCAGCACACGCAACTTGCTGAAGCGCGCATCTCCTATGGTGGCCGCGGCGATCTCTCCACGATCCAGCGGCCGCGCTACGGCCAGCGGGTTGTCGAACGCATCATGCCGTTCTGATTTCGCACCGAACTCGAAGTCTTTCCTTACAATTTGAACATGCTGCCGGGCAGAAATTGCCCGGCCGCTTTTACCCATGGGCAAGTATTGGTTAATCTATACTAAGGTTAACGAGAATTACATAAGACTTTATTTGAAAATAATCAGAATAAATGATCTTGGTAACTTCGCGTTTCCTTATTGAGACTAAAACCAAATTGCTGGCGAGCATCGCCGAGCGTTGGGTGCATAAAGCGGCGGTCCTATGAGGCCGCCGCAACTCGTTTGGCGTCTGCCCAAGCTGACTTCAGACAGAGCCCGCACGTTCGATGACCAGAATTCGGGATAGCTCGGTCGGATGGGCAACGTGCTCATCGCCCATATCAAACGTCATGGCATCGCCCGGTTTGAGGCTGACACTCTTCTCCTGCCCGTCTTCGCGATACTTCATATCGACTGCACCGCTCAGAAGAATGAAGACTTCCGCGCCATCATTTACGTGCCATTTGTAGGGTTTGTCCGTCCAATGGACACGGACAGTCGCGGAATCCACCTGCCCTACATCCAGTGCATCCCAGGCATTTTCCCCCTCGAATGCAGGGAGGTTTCTGATCAGTTCCGGCATAATCGCCTCTTTCGTCCGAAGTTCTCACATGACTGAACAAAAAAAACCCGTCGAAATCGACGGGCTTTTGAAAATTGATGGGGTCGAGAACACTAATCGTCCCGAACAGTCTTTTCGTTCCGCTCGTGCGCTTCCTGGGCTTCCAGAGACAGCGTTGCGGTTGGCCGTGCTTCCAGGCGACGCAGCGAAATCGGGTCACCCGTCATTTCGCAATAACCATAAGTACCATTGTCAATCCGGCGGATTGCGGCATCGATCTTTGAAATCAGCTTTCGCTGACGATCACGTGTCCGCAGCTCAAGCGCCTTATCGCTCTCGGCAGAGGCGCGATCAACGATGTCGGCCAGCGTATTCGTATCTTCCTGGAGATTACCAATCGTGGTTTTCGACCCGTCAATAATGTCCTGTTTCCACTGCTCAAGCTTGTTGCGGAAATAGGCCAGCTGACGGTCGTTCATGAATTCTTCGTCAGGGCTTGGCTTGTAGCCATCCAGTTCAGTCGTACTCACACCAGACTCCCGAGTAGGCTGATAATTTGACGGCTGTATACCGACTTTGCACTGAGTCTTCAATGAACGAAATCAGCAGGAAATACAGGCAATTTTGCTCTGCCTGAAAATCAGGACACTCGTGAGTGTTTTGCGAGCTCCACTGCAATTCGCAGCTCAATCTGGTCAATCAGACTTTCCAGCTCTGGATCATCCGACTCTTCGCGTGCCGAATCGAGCAGCGACTGCATCTGATCCAAAGAGGCTTTTGGCGAGGACTCATCGAGGATATCAATCTTCAGGCGGTCGAGCGCATCAATGAGCTGACGCCCACGACGCTTGGCGCGCTTCCGCTGTTCCAGCGGATCTTCTGCCCCCTGCAGCGCCATGAGGGCGGCCACAGATGAAACCGAGACCGTACCGGCGGTCGGTCGGGCTGCCGCCGTTTGCGCTGGCGCCTCCAATGCACTCGAAAAGCCGGAACGATCAGTGGATGTCGCACCGCGCTTGACCGTCCCTGCAGGAGATCCTGACGTGGTTTTCGAAATACGCATCCCGTTTACTCCACACTCGAACCGGTACGACGAGGCACTCGGTATCAGCGCTTGAATATGGGCCTGTGCTGGTGAAAGAGACGTTAACTGTTTCTTGGTCCGGGACGGGTAAATTTCAGAGAAGATTTGTTGAGTGAGTTGCTATGACACCGTCTCTGAAAGCAGCCGTTTCAGCAGCAGGGCTCGCCCTCGCTGCTTTTGTCGCGCCAATGGCAGATGCTGCGTCGCGTCTGAAAGACATTGTCGATATCGAAGGTGTTCGTGAGAACCAGCTGATAGGCTATGGCCTTGTGGTCGGTCTGAATGGCACTGGCGACTCTTTGCGGAACTCACCCTTCACCAAGCAAAGCCTTGAAGCCATGCTTGAGCGGCTCGGCGTAAACACGCGTGAGCAAAACCTCAACACGAAAAACGTCGCTGCAGTCATGGTCACCGCCTATCTGCCACCTTTTGCCACGAACGGTTCACGGATTGATGTGAGTGTTTCCAGCCTGGGTGATGCGAAATCCCTTCAGGGCGGCACATTACTTGTCACGCCCCTTCTGGGTGCGGATGGCTCTGTCTATGCGGTTGGCCAGGGTCCTGTTACAGCAGGTGGCTTCGCAGCCAGCGGCGACAGCGGCACATCTGTCACCAAGAATGTTCCGACCAATGCGCGTATTTCCAATGGCGCGCTGATTGAACGCGAAATCGGGTTTGACCTCTCGGACCAGCGCAGCATTCGTCTGGCGCTTCGTAACCCTGACTTCACCACAGCGCAGCGCATCGCGGTAACCATCAACGCCTATATGGGTGTCGATCTCGCAGTCGTCTCCGACCCTGCAACGATCCGGCTTGTCTGCCCACCAAATTACGACATGACGACCCTCCTTTCAGAAATTGAAGGCCTTGTCGTCGAACCTGATCAACCCGCTCGGATCGTGATTGATGAAGGCACAGGCGTCATCGTCATGGGCGAGAATGTGCGTGTCTCGACCGTCGCCATCGCGCAAGGCAATCTGACCATTCAGGTGTCTGAACAGCCCGCAGTCAGCCAACCTGCCCCTTTCTCGGAAGGCCAGACGACTGTTGTGCCGCAAACAGGCGTTCAGGTTCTGGAAGACGGCACCGGCCTTGCGGTTGTCGAAGGCGGGGTCCCACTTCGTGAGCTCGTTGATGGCCTGAATGCACTCGGGGTCACACCCCGGGACATGATCTCCATTCTTCAGGCACTCAAAACAGCGGGCGCGCTGCAAGCTGATATCGAGGTAATGTAGTCATGAACGAACTCGAAGCACTTGTCGGCTCAAACCAGTCTGCCCTTCCGTCTGTCAACAATATCAAGGACAAGGAATCAGCAAGACGCGTGGCGGAAGAGTTCGAAGCCATGTTTCTGTCTCAGATGCTCGCGCCCATGTTCGAGCCCCTGGAAACAGATGGCCTGACAGGCGGTGGCGCTGCAGAACGGGCATTCCGCCCAATGCTTGTGGAAGAATATGCCAAGGAAATGGCGCAGCAGGGCGGTATCGGACTTGCCGACCAGGTCTACACCGAAATCCTTCGCATGCAGGGCCTGGAATAACCGGATCGGAAGGATTTAAGAATGGCGATTGCAGCTCACGATATTGACGACCGGCTAGATCAGCTCATTGCTGTCACGCGCCGTCTGAACGAACTTATGTCGCTGGAAACCGCAGCCCTGAAAGCACGGGAGCTTGATGCGTCGTCGAAGGACTGGGAAGAAAAAGAGCGTCTCGCCCACACCTACAGGCTGGAGATGACCAATCTTGCGAAAAATCCGGACGAACTGGTGAAAGCCTCTGCATCGCTTCGGAAGGAAATGTTCGAAACGGTTCGCCGGTTTCAGGAAGTCCTGGCCGAGCATAGCAAAGCCCTCACCGCCATGCGTGAAGTGACGGAAGGTCTGGTCGAATCCATCGCCCGCGAAGTCGCAGGTGAAACAATGGGACCACGCGGCTATGGTGCTATGGGACAGGTTGCAGGTGGATCCCGCGCTTCAGGTATCGCCGTAAACGCCAAGGCCTGATCACGTTACCGTGCTCAGTCAGCGCACGCTTCGCGGTGGTGCGGCCATGATTTCAGATTGCATACCTGTCATGCAGGAATTCAGAGTTTCCATTTTGGCGGATTACAGACTAAATTTCCGCCATGCGACAGCTGATCCTTTTCAGACATGCCAAGACGGAACCCTATTCGGACACAGGGTCAGACGAGACACGGCAACTGACCGACAGGGGTCATACGGACGCTCAGGCGATTTCACTTGAACTGAAGACCATGAAGGTGGCGCCGACCCATGTGCTCGTCTCCACGGCACGTCGGACGCGAGAGACTGTCGCAGAGTTTCAGAAAGTCTTTCCGGACGTGAAAGTCACCTTTAGTGACAAGCTCTATCTCGCCGACCCCGAAGAGATTGTGTCCTGTATCGAGGCGCTGCCCGATACGCCGGTTCTGGCAGTCATTGGTCATAATCCAGGACTACACGAACTTGCGCTACAGCTGATGGAATACGGCGGATTTGCCAATTCCTATGCGGCGGGGCAGCTGCGGATAAAATTCCCAACTGCCGCAATGGCTGTATTTGATGCCCGGGAAGACGACCCGTTCAACGTCTATAACTTCCAGCTCGCTGAATTCTTTACGCCGAAGTCACTCACCGACGCCTAACCGCCGCATCCGGCCTCGTTGTAAGGGCCCTTCATGATGTAGGTCCGCTCTGACAAAGGCTCGCCCCAGCGCCTGTAGGGCGCATTAGCCGGATCATCCCAGCTCTGAACAAACGCTTCCATGCGGGTCACCCGATCGCCCAGATATTTGCCGATCAGCTCGGCATCAACGATTCCCCAATAGTCTTTCACATCCACGCGGCAGTTTTGGAAAGCACGCGCATCGGCCTCCATCAGGTCTGACATGTCATCGATATAGCCCTCATCGACACCCTGTCCCTTCAAGTGATCACGCATGTGCGTTGTACCACTGGAATGCATGGCAAATGAGAGATCATACCCTGTCTGAGCGAAGAGAATATTCATTTTCGAGGGCTCGGCGTCATCACGGAGCCAGCCCCACCACCGCCCGAACGGGATCATCGTAATGCCGTGAATGGCAATGTGCGCTGTATGATGAATGTGAACCTGGTCGAGCCCCGGCAGAATCACCATGGCGCAGGCTGACATGCACGGCCCGGCAATGACGGCGGGCTCATTTCGCCTGTCGAGAATGGTGCTCATACCGCGTGCTGTCGCCACATTGCCACCCGGACTGGTAATGATGATCCGTTCCGCTGGCGGCAAATCATTCAGCTTCAGGAATTGTTCGGGAAAGATCGCCGCATTGTAGCAAATGACGTTCGTCCCCTCGAGCATGGAAACGCCTTCGGTCTCAAAGCACTGATCCACAAGCGCATCAGTCTCTGGATCAGGATCATCGAATGCCGCCTGCGCTGATGTGGTCGAAACGCCTGCCATACAAATCGAGGCAAGAAGAGCAGCAGTCCATCTGATCATGAAGGTATCCGTTTGCACGCATGAAATATGGTAAGGTTTATCCTGATCATAAGTGCTGATCCGCGCAGGTGAAGGTAGCTTTAACAGTCTGATGACACTTCGCGCATTCAGGTGTATTTCACGCGAAACATGACATCGCTTCCGTCTTCAGCCAATCACATCCGCCCCGCGCGTCCTGACGATCTCGACGCGATTGAAGCTTTGGAAGCAAGCTTCCCGGAAGATGACCGGGTAAGCAGAGCCAATCTTCGTCGCCAGCTTGCCAGCCCATCCGTTACCTGCCTTGTTTCTGAGGGGCAAAGCATTGAAGGCGCGGCCGTTCTTCTGTTCAGGCGCGGCGCTGAGACCGCGCGATTATACTCGATTTCCGTTTCACCAAACGCTTTCGGCAAAGGCATTGGCCGCGCTCTGATAGACGCCTGCAAGCGCACCGCACGTGAACGGGGATGCCAACGCATACGGCTGGAAGTGCGCGCATCTAATCAACGTGCAATTTCGCTTTACGAACGCTCAGGTTTCTGCGTAATCGGCATGAAACCCGCCTATTATGATGATGGCGAGGACGCCCTGCAGATGGAGCATTCTCTTTGCCACGGATCACCCGACTTCCATGAGTGACTGGCTCATTCTCGTTGAAAATCTGAGCGATATTGGACAGGCCGAAACACCTCACAAGGTGATGCGGATTGCCGACTATCTCTCAAATCCGAAGCTGTTTGCCAGCCGCAGGCCCTACGTGCTCAATCTGGCGCGTAGCTATGGCTATCAGTCAGAGGGCTATTACGCCTCTCTGCT
>PABS01000058.1 GCA_002699325.1 Ponticaulis sp.
CCCTAACTCACCCAGGGCAGCGACCGAGTGTCCCTCCATCCTTGCAACAAGCCCCTCAAGCATTTCCGGTGAGACAGAGGTGAGCATTGAAGCTTGCTGGGCAGAAGCCGAAAGCGGAAAGAGGGAAAGAGATAGCGCGGCAAGTGCGGTTCTGATCATACAAGACATCCTGCGGTATTGAATGAGCCGCAAACTTCCATGAATTCAGGTTTGGGGAAAGGTCATGCAGGTTGTGGCAGCGACTTGATATGCAAAGCACCACCTCCCTGCGCTTTCAGAATTTGGCGCGCATCAGACGCGTCGGTCGCGATCTGAACTGTCAACGCTTCGAAGCTATCGAATTTCTTCTCTTTGCGGAGATAGGAAACGAGCGCGACCTCGATCTTTCGACCGTAAATATCCCGATCAAAGTCAAACAGATGGACTTCTAGAAGCGGGTCGCGATCACCGGTGGTCGGCGTACGCCCAAAATTGGCAACGCCGGCATGCCAGCCCTCAAGGCCTTCAATACGTGCCCAGACAGCGTAAACGCCGAACCGCGGCTGGATCAGCTCACCAAGGCGCAGATTGGCGGTCGGGAAGTTGATGGTCCGTCCGCGCTGTTCGCCCTGCTCGATAACGCCGTCCGCAATCCAGTAATGTTCAAGAAAGGTCGCGGCTTCGCCTGGTCGGCCTTCCTGCAAGGCGTTGCGTATCGCCGTGGACGAGATTTTCGCCGAACCATCAGTGACGGGAGAAACAACCGACAGGGTGAAGCCATGCGCCTTGGCCAGCTGGTCCAGGGTTGAAGTGTCGCCTTCCCGCCCCTGGCCGAAACGGAAATCGAACCCAACAGCGAGATGCTGAAGACCCAATCCATCGACAAGAACCGTTTTGACAAAAACCTCAGGCGTCATTTTCGACATGGGTGCGTCAAAAGGAAGCTCATAGATGATTTCTACGCCAAGATCGCGCAGGGCCTCGCGTCTTTGAACGGTCCGCATGATGCGAAACGGCTCACCATCGGGTCTGAAAAACTGTCGCGGCGGGGGTTCAAATATAAGAGCCGCAAGCGGAATCGACCGATCACGAGCCACCTTTGCGGCGGCCTCGATCACCGCCCGGTGGCCGGCATGAACGCCATCGAAATTGCCAAGCGCAACGCTCGCACCGCGCTCACTGGATGGTAGTTTGTGATAGTCGGAAATAACGCCAGTCAAAAGCTAGCCCTTGCGTCTTGGAGCCACCACGCGTGCTTCGCCTTCGACGACAGCTTTGCCATTCACCATGCATTTNACAGCGAGCACAACACGGCTGCCTTTCTCCATCTTTTCAGTGACTTCGGCGCGCGCAGTGACAACATCACCGATGCGCACAGGCCGTTTGAACTGAAGCGAGAGGTCGGTGAAAATCGCGCCNGGGCCTGGCAGGTCATTGCCAAGAATGCCTGAGATATAAGAGGCCGTCAGAGCGCCATGCGCGATGCGTCCTTTAAAGATGGTCGTCTTTGCATAGTCTTCATCCATATGCAGCGGATTGCGATCGCCTGATACGCTTGCGAAGGCCTCAATGTCGTCTTCGGTGATGGTATGCTCAGTCTCGTGACTCATCCCAATTTCGAGGTCTTCAAAGAATTTTCCGGCGTATTCTGCCACTGGCCCACTCCACATTAAAAATCTGACCGGTGCGGTTTACCGTTTATTTGCTGCAATGCGCTAGTCCTAGTTCCACAACAATAACGGATTAGGATGATCCTGGGGTAAAAGAATGGCTGTTGATCTGTCTATGCCGGTACTTGTCGTCGATGACTACAAGACCATGGTGCGAATTATCCGCAACCTGCTCAAGCAACTGGGCTTCGAAAATGTCGAAGACGCAGCTGACGGCCAGGAAGCGCTTCAGAAAATGCGGGATGCTGACCAAAAATTTGGTCTGGTGATCTCCGACTGGAACATGGAACCCATGACTGGCTATGAGCTGCTCCGCGAAGTTCGTGCGGATGACTCGCTCAAACCGACGCCATTCATCATGGTGACTGCCGAATCCAAAACGGAAAACGTCGTCGCGGCGAAACGCGCTGGCGTAAACAACTACATCGTCAAGCCGTTTAACGCGGCGACGCTGAAGTCCAAAATCGCTGCGGTGATCGGCGATTTCTGATCCACTGCCGCTCGGCAAATGACGGTGTACAAAGAAAAGGCGCAGACAGAAAGCAGTCCGCCGACTGTCTGACGATAAAAAAGGAAGAACACCATGGGTGCCAATGATGCCGCAGTCCGCGTCAGAGAGGCGATGGAACAACTGAAGGCTCAGAATGTGAAGGAACGTCAACTTGTCGATGTTCTGGAACTTTCCGGGGTCCTGACAGATGCCATGGGTCATTTTTTCAGCGCGCTGGATGAGTCCATAAAGGATGAGTTCATCGATATTGCCGGCTTTATCAAGAAAGCTCGCAATGAAATCGGTGACCTTCGCCCGAAGGACATCCAGATGAACCGTATCCCAAGTGCGGGCGAGGAGCTGGAAGCGATCGTTGCAGATACNGAAGTCGCCACCGACAAAATCATGCAGACTGCAGAAGATGTGTTGGCGATTGATCCGGATAGCACGGAAGATTTTGCAACGCNGATCCAGGACAAGATGCTGGTCATCATTGAAGCCTGTTCATTTCAGGATCTCACGGGTCAGCGTGTGTCGAAGGTTGTTTCGACGCTCAAGCAGATCGAAGAGCGGATCTCCCGCTTTGCAGAAGTCATGGGTGTCGACGAGGGTGAGGTTGAACTCTCTCCTGAAGAGAAACGNCGCCAGGATCTGCTGCTGAACGGTCCCGCAATTGGTGGGCCAGAAACAGCGCAGGATGATATCGACGCCATGTTCGCTTCTGAAGGCGATGACAAGGCGGGTCAGGATGATATCGATGCGCTCTTTGCTGAAGACGGNGCCGAAGACGATGAAGCCTCCCAGGACGACATCGACGCGCTGTTTGCTTAACTGAGTTCTCGCATCTATTTNANAAAGCCCGGCCATTGCGCCGGGCTTTTTGTGTTTCACAGAAATGCGAGTAAACTCTTCCCGTTAAAGGTTCTTGCAATTTATGCAGTCTTTTATCTAACTTCACTCCCGTTACAACCGGGAGGGCGAATTGGGGATCGTATCCGTTGCAGGNACACTGGAAGCGTATGGCTCAGGCTCGGGCAACGCAAGTTACACNAGGCGAACATTTATCAAGGTGCGCGGACCTGAGGGACTTACTGAAATCAAAAGTGTCGCTTTGCGGCATGAAATGGATGACCGGTTGGATACAGGTATACCAGTCGTGNTGATTGTGAATAAGGCGCTTCTGGGAAAGAGAGTCATTGGAGCAAAAATCAACGGCGACAACTATCCTGGAAATCCTGCGGCATTTCTGATCTGGGAAGTCATTATCCACCTACTGTTCCTAATCATCGCGATCCCGTTGAGTTTTTTAGTGATCGGCATCCCACTCGCAATTTACAGCTTCTACAAGCTCTGCACGGCGCCGATGCTGGCTTCCGAATTCTCGAAAGTTCAAAAAGCTAACGGGATTTCCAAGGACACTTCGGTGAAATCGATCTGATTCATACGAGCTTGTGGCGCGAGTTTTGCGAAAAACTACCTGCCGCTCTACCAAGTCAGCCCCGGCATNGCGTAGCTAGCCGTCACACCATTTCGCTGCATAAGAGCAGCTGTATTATCTTCGAAATTGGATTGCGACTGATTGAGACCGGTGCCGACATAAAGACAATCAAGCCCCTGCTGGTTTGCGCCCTTCATATCCGTCGCCGGTCCGTCACCGATCGCCAGAATACGACGTTTGTCCGGCAAGCTGCCCGCAACACGCTCCAGATGCCGATAGGCGAGCTCGTAAATCGCATCGTGTGGTTTTCCCGGATATACGACTTTGCCGCCGAGCTCTTCGTAAATTCTGGCGAGAGCGCCAGCACACCAGACGAGCGTATCACCCACCCGGACCTGAATATCCGGATTGGCGCAGATCATTTCGAGGTTGCGTTTGACCAAGGTTTTCAACTCGTCACGGTAGTCTTCAGGCTTGTCGTTAAACTGGTCCCGAAGTCCCATGGCCACTATGAATTTCGCCTCTTCAGGCCCCGAAAAAGTGAGTTCGCAACCTTCAAACAAGGTATTGTCGCGCTCTTCGCTTGAGTCTGTCCCAAACCGATAGGCCGGGCCCGGCGCGTATTCGTCGAGCAACAATCGTGTCGCATCCCCGCTGGAGGCGGTTTTGTCAAAACAGTCCCGTCTCACGCCAAAGCCTGGAAAAAGCTCTTCAACTTGCGCCGCGCGTACCGGCGCGTTGGTGATCAGAATGACTGGCTTGCCCTTCTTGCGGAATGCCGCCAGAGCATCACACGCATCGTGAAAGGCTTCACGGCCATTATGGATCACGCCCCAGACATCACACAGGATGGCGTCATAGCGCGCTTCGATCTCAGACAGGCCATTTGGAAATGTAATTGAATTCATGTCGCTGGCGTTAGCCGATGCGAGACAGAAACAAAAGACCGATATTACGGCTAACCCGCAATCCTGGAGATGAATTCNGAAGTTGGCGCAGTTTCTTCCATCAGCGTGCCTTTTATCGGGCGCGGCGGACCAAAAACATGCCCCTGACCGTAAGCGATGTCGAAGTCGAGAATTTCGACCACGTCTTTCTCATCTTCCACCTTATCGGCAATCAGGTCGACGCCATAACGCATGAAAACAGCAGGAACATCTTCCGGCGCGACNTTGCGATTTACAGAGGAAATTGGACGCGGCCCGCCATCGACCAGCTGATCGAGCAGCTTCCGGCCTTCAATTTTCAGGAACTTCACCTGTTCGGACTGCATTTCCGGCAGGTTCACGTCGATACCGTCTGCTTTATCCAGTGAGAAGCGGAAGCCCAGATCGGAAAGCCGGCCCATATTTCGCGCAGTCGTCGGCGATCTGTTCGTGAAATCACGTGCGCCGATTTCAAAGATCAGAGAGCCTGCAAGATCTCGGTTTTCTTTGATAAATTCAAGGAATTGCGGGAAGAAGCTTTCATCCTCCAGTGAGGATGCCCCAATATTGCAGAACACACCGACCCGGCGATCTTTCTCACTGAGACGGCGCACGATCTGCACGCATCGGAACAACAGCATATTGTCGATCACACCAAGCAGGCCCGCATCACGCGCGGCCCCCAAAAACTCGCCCGGCATAATCAGCTCGTCATTCTCATCGCGCAGACGCGTAAAGCCTTCATAGAAACAGACCCGCCGCTGCGGCAGGCTGACAATCGGCTGCAGATGAAGATCGACCCGGTTTGCATCCAAAGCATCCTGAACCGCCTGAAGCGCCTCCTCAGGGGTCCGCTTTCCGGGTTCTCCTGATCCTGCAGGTGATGCTGCTTTGCCGGTGCGTTTGGCGACTGACAGCTTGGCTTCGAAGGTCTGCCCGAGTTGCTGTATCAGCGTTTCAAGTTCCCGCATCTCGGTTGAAAGCGTTTCGCGCCGCGCTGTGACTTCGCGTGACACCGTATCCTCAACGACGCCGATCTTGGCTTCGAGGATCTCGGCCTTCTGACGCGCTTTGCGGAGGTCGTTTTTCAGCGAGAGAATACGCATTTCGAGCTGCTTTGACCGCTCACGTCCGGTCGCAGTCACATGAATGAGACCCGAAAATGTCGCAGCTGCAAGACCTGCCAGCGTCGCCATCTCGAGGGAGTATGGCGTAAACTGATAGACAACCACGCCCAGAAACAGACCGACAACGCAGTAGGATGCAGTAACAAGTATATGAGCAAAAGCAGGCATTCAGGTTCAGTCGATCTCGAAACTACGCTTTATGTCTGATATCTGAGAATAATCTTGGTTTGGTTAACACCATCATTGCCTGCGATTCGGCGCATTGGTTGAGCGAACCGCGAAGCAAATTCGGCCGATTCTCCATCCTTAAATTGATTCTGTCATCTGGCGGTATGCAGCCATGGGCGCCGGTCATGCTTAATGGCGTTGCAATATCACAACAGATCGCGGTCTTGCGACAACAGTATCTGGACGAAACTTCAACCTCATGGCACATTTTTCAACAGCTTCGGTCCGCGGCCTCATGGCCGGACGGGGGCGATCTGGGGAGAACGGGGTCCGGTTCACGCTGGGCCCCGTCGTCTTTTCAGGGGTTTTCCGCCCTATCGTCCGCTAAGATCTGATAGGGTGATTCTGCTATAGAAACCGCTGTCGGTTTCTGACTTTCAGTCCCCTCAGGCCGAACCAGTTCATCGCCAACTGTTAAGATTACGCCGCCCTGTGCCTCCAGGAGCTGCTGTGCTTCTCTCAAGGTCGGACAAGTCCGCGCAACTTTTGTGATTTCACCGAGCCGCGCCTGCAGCCGTGACTGAACAGCCCGCTCTCTGAGCCGGGTGAGCGCGGACTGATTCATGACAGGGAGGAAGCTGGCATCTGCAGGCCCATCGAACACTAGATTGCTGCTGTGGCAGGTGTACAGGTCGAGTTTTCTGCCATCGTAAACCACCCGATAGGCCAGTGACTGGTCACCGGTCGGCGTCAGCGTTGAACTTGCAAAAACCTGCAAGTCTCCCGTGTTGAAAACCAATACCTCCCGTCGCATAGAGGGCACTGGCTTCACAGCGAACCCGGCCATACGCGAATCCAGTTGTGGTTCTTCGGTTTCGATCAGCGCGTCTGAGAGCAGCAGCGCATCATCCAGACTGGAGAGTGTCTCGAGCGATAATTCGCCACCGACCAGAAGCTGAGGCGCGCGGCGGCCATCCAGCCATGTCTCATATCTGAGGCTCGTATGACCGCCAGAGGACACAGGGTGGCCATCGAAAAGGAATATAGCGTCCAGTGGGCCGATACCGCGCCAGTTGGCAAAGACGGGCGTGCCGAAAACCAGCCGTTTTCCGCCAGCCTGAACAAGAAGACAGGGCGCAAGACCAGCCAGCGAATGCGTAATTTCTGTCTGACAACTCTCGACCTGAAAGGCCATGGGTTCAGCAGCACTGGGCACGGGGAGAGCGCTGTTCTTAGCCTCGGGAAGCTGTGGTGTTTCAGGCTGGATACTCAGAAAGGTCAGGCTTGCTCCAACCGCTGCACCAATCAGCGCTGTGATGAAAAGACCTGGGATACTTTTCTTAGCCAATGCGTGTTTCAGCCCGTTCCTGAATGATGTCGTGTTCAATATGACCGATTCGATCGATTTCAATCCGGACACGATCACCGGGTTTGAGATATTTCGGGGGTGCATGCGCCACGCCAACGCCAGCTGGTGTTCCTGTGAACAACAGGTCACCCGGCTCCAGAGTGAAAGCCGCAGTGAGATGCGCAATCAGTTCAGGTATTTTATGGATGAGTTCTGACGTATTGCCGTTCTGACGAAGTTCGCCGTTCACATAGGTGCGCAAACCCAGCTCATTCACATCACCAATCTCATCCGGTGTGACGATCCAGGGGCCAATCGGTGCATGGCTGTCAAAGCCCTTGCCCATATTCATGGTTGGCGTTGCGCGTTGCCAATCGCGAACCGAAACGTCATTCCCGCAGGTATAGCCTGCAATAATCTCATGCGCCCGCTCTGCAGGAACGTGCCGACCTTTCCGGCCGATGACCACAACCAGTTCGGTTTCATAATCGAGACACTCTGAGACAGCAGGCATCATAATCTGGCCGTAAGGCGCATTGAGGGCCGTCACTTGTTTGACAAACCATGTCTGGTTTTTTGGGGGCTCACGACCTGTTTCAGCCGCGTGATCGGCATAATTCAGGCCAATACCGAGAATTTTCCGAGGCTTAAGAACCGGTGCCAGAATTTGCTCCGGCGCAACATTCATGGCCAGACCTTTTGAAACTGCCAGATCTGCCGCCTGCCGCAGTTCATCAGGGCGCGATAGCAGGTCCTGCAGATCAACCCCGCGATCCGCCAGCGCAAATGCGCGCCCGTCATGGAACACGACCGGCAAATGAGACTCCAGATGTATGATATTTCCGAGTTTCATGGTTCAGTCACTTGCATTCTTTTTTCCGGCATAGGACCTCTAAAGACATTTGGGGCGTACCGGAAGATTTAATGCAAAACTTGGGAGTGACGGCTGAAGCCAAGAGCGTGCTCAATTTGCTGCAGCCCGGTGTTCAATATCGCATACCATCCTATCAGCGGAGTTATTCCTGGCAGGTCTCAGATGCCACGGCGCTGATTGATGATCTGATTGTCGGTCTTGATGAAGACCGGCCCCACTTTCTCGGCGCAATCGTAACCGTCAAAACAAGTGTCCCTGGACTGTTTGAAGTCGTAGACGGCCAGCAGAGGCTGACCACGCTCTCTCTTCTTCTTGCTTGCCTGCGAGACCTGACAAGCCATTTGCGCAAAGCGCCTGATCTTCAGAAATATCTCTCAGACGACGCCAGAGAAGGCGGCTGGCGCATGACCCTCAACCAGGTTGATGCTCCGGTA
The DNA here is from genome assembly GCA_002699325.1 of Ponticaulis sp. Lineage (GTDB taxonomy): Bacteria > Pseudomonadota > Alphaproteobacteria > Caulobacterales > Hyphomonadaceae > Ponticaulis. Next base: position 8,455 of record PABS01000058.1, read on the forward strand.
TTTCGATCACTGGTGCAACAACCGGAGTCCACCCTGAACGCCGAAATGCTCAGTTGCACTGAAGACGAACACAGCTTGATCTTCGACAATCTTCTGGCTGTTCGCGAGCGGATCCAAATGCTGTCGCCTGTGGATCGGGTCGCATTGGCAAACTTCGTTCTCAACAATTGTCCAATGGTACACGTCGAAGTGGACGACCGCGATCTCGGTCATAAGGTGTTTCAGGTCCTGAACACCCGCGGCCGCCAACCGAGCGCCCACGATATTCTGAAAACGGAACTGTTTGAACGCGCGAAGTTCAGCTCTGAAGAAGCGGATAAATATGCCCGCGCCTGGACTCAATATGAGTCACGCCTGAAAACCCGAAATTTCGATGACCTTTTGCGCCAGATTCGCTCGCTGCATGATCGTCAGATGCGCGGGAATTTTGTGACGGGCTTTTGCAATTCGGTTCTGGAAGATGTGCCGGCTCGTAAGTTCCTCACTTCATATCTTCCCCGCTTTGTCCATGCCTATATGGAGCTCCAGCAGGGCTCCATTCGACTCAATCGCACCCTGCGTGAAGTCGATGACCACCTCGCTCTGCTTGGTGGTCTGGATCATAATGGCTGGCGCGCGCCGGCGCTAAAATTTCTCGTCACCCACGATCGAGATGCCGACAGGGCACGAGAATTTTTCTGCGACCTCGAACGACTTGCGTTTTGCATGCAGCTCGTCGTGACAGATCGTGACGCCCGACTAAGGCGTTACCGCAGGCTTTCAGAAGAAGTCACGTCAGACGCAAAGCTTTTCGCGCCGGATGGAGCGCTCACCCTCACACCTGAGGAAAGAGAGAAACTCACACAAAGACTGAAAGGCCGGTTCGGATCGGTTACACAGAGACGTGCGCTTGTATTGAAGCTCAACAGTCTTCTGCCGCGCGGGGAAACCGTCTCTCCGAAATCTGACATTACTGTCGAGCACGTCCTGCCTCGCAATCCAGAACCCGGCTCTGAATGGATTGAGGTCTGGCCAGATCTCGCTGAACGACGCGAGCTGTGTGATGCGCTTGGCAATTTCTGCCTGCTGACAAAAGCCGATAATCAGATTGCAGATCGCCTCGGATTTTCCGAAAAACGCGACACGATCTTCGCGCATCCTCAGCGCGGCGCCCAATTTGCTCTCACGCGTGATGTCGCAAAAGAGGAACGATGGACACCCGCTGTGGTGCGAAGACGCACAACGCGGCTCGCAGACCTTTTGATCAGAAACTGGAAACTGGACCTTCCAGCAGGTTGATCATTCAGGAGCGGCCGGGATACTAAACTCACATACTGAGAACAGGGTGCGCATCCGGAAGGGAATGGGAATGTCGTTATTTGATCTGTCAGGAAAATCTGCCGTCATCACAGGATCGAGCCGCGGCATCGGCAAGGCCATTGCTATCGCCATGGCTGAACAGGGCGCGCGCGTAACGATCTCCTCCCGTAAGCCGGAGCCATGCGCTGAGACGGCTCAAGAGATCAATGATCGATTTGGTGAGGGCACGGCAATTTCTGTGCCCGCGAACATTTCGTCCAAAGAGGATCTTCAAAATCTGGTTGACGAGACAAATGCCGCTTTTGGTAAAATCGACATCGTGGTCTGCAATGCTGCATCGAACCCCTATTACGGCTCACTTGCCGGGATTTCCGACGAGCAGTTTCAGAAAATCCTGTCGAACAATGTGATCTCCAATAACTGGCTCATCCAGATGGTGATGCCACAAATGGTGGAGCGCCAAGACGGCGCCATTGTAATTGTATCTTCCATTGGAGGCCTGAAAGGGTCCCCAGTGATCGGTGCCTACAACATCTCCAAGGCAGCTGATTTCCAACTGGCCCGCAATCTCTGCGTTGAGCATGGCAAGGACAATGTGCGGATCAACTGTATTGCGCCAGGCCTGATCCGGACCGATTTTGCCAAGGCGCTGTGGGAAAATCCCGACACACTGAAACGCGCCCTCGCCTACACCCCCATGGATCGCATCGGTGAACCGCATGAAATCGCAGGCGCCGCTGTCTTCCTCGCCTCAGACGCCGGCGCTTATATGAACGGTCAGATGATGGTGATTGACGGCGGTCAGACCATCACATGAGCCGCAATTACTCACCGCAACCATAACGTTCATAGCGCAAATACAGATTTTGAGCTTTTCAGTTGCAGAGAGTCAGTAGATAAGGGCTTCGGCCTCAATGGCTGTGGGTGGTTACGTGTCATAAAAAGTTGGGTTGCCGGATTTCGAGAAGAACTCCGGACGATTGTTTTTATCGGGGGCCGTTTTACGCGTGCCGAAACAAGAAAACGATTTGCAAACGGCTGAAGTTTCAGACCGAGCGCGTTCGCCATTTGGGCGCGCCTGGGCTGTGCTGACCCTGCGAGACAAAGCGAATGCACGTGTTTCGCGCCTTGCGGATGCTGTTCTTCTGATCAGCGTTTTTACCGCACTGGGCGCGTTTATCCCTCTGGTCGTAGCCATCTTTCTTCTGCCTGACCCATATCTGCTCATTTTCGCGATGAGCGGAGGCGTGATCATCACCCTTCTTATGGTGCCTGCGATCACGGTCGTTTCGGGTGATCCGCGCCAGGCAGCATGGGCATTATGCGGGATCACCAGCCTGTCATTGTGTATACTGGGCCTCATAAGCGGAGGGATTTCATCTGCCATTCTGCCAATGCTGATCGCCCCGGTTGTGTGGGCCTGGTTTCTGCTCGGCCAGCGTGCGGGCGTCATATTTTTGGTGATGATGCTCCTGACGCTGGCACTTTGCGCCGTTTACGCCGACGAGGTGAACCCCGATCTTCCGTCCATTCAGAGCGGAATGTTCGGTGTCATTCAAAGCCTCACCCTTACTCTGACGACAATTGCCTGCAGCCTGGCAGGTTATCTTGCAAACCGGAATGAAAAGCTCATTCACGAGGACATCGTTAACACCCGTGACCGCGCCAATCGCGCCAATCGCGAAAAGTCAGAAATGATTGCAGGTATTGCGCACGAAATTCGCACGCCATTGACAGGGTTGATGGGCATGCTGGAATTGCTTGCAAAAGAACCACTCGAACCTGCTCACGCAGAAATGGCTGACACGGCAAAAGCTTCTGCGCGAAACATTCTCGATCAGATCAACGACCTTCTCGACTTGTCCAAAATTGAGGTTGGCGAGCTGCGTCTGCTGCCAGAGCCGGTNGACATTACAGCGCTNTTCGAAGCCACTGCACGAGANTTCAAAGCGACATCNGAAGACAAGGGCCTNCTNTTCCTGACGNACGCNCCNGAAAAGCCGATATGGATCCTGATCGATCCGATGCGNTTCAGNCANATCCTGNCGAANTTTCTCTCNAANGCACTCAANTTNACCGAGAGGGGTCANGTCTACGCCANGCTCGAGATTGAAGATCTGGATACNGGAGAGGTGAATCTTCGCGTATGCGTAGAAGACACAGGACCCGGCGTACCCGAACAACTGTTCAAAGCCATTTTCAACCGGTTCACTCAGGTTGAGGGAACCCAGCGCGCGAAACACAATGGCTCCGGTCTCGGGCTGGCCATCGTTGCCGACCTGGCTCGGCTTCAGGGCGGTAAAGCCTGGGTGGAGCCTGGCGACGAGACGGGATCGGTTTTCAAATTTGAAGCAAGTTTCAAGCGGACCAGTGCGCTTGAGCTTCCCGAAAAGTCGGATCAATCTGAAACGAATTCCGGCGTCCGAGTGCTGATCGCAGACGATAGCCTGGGCAATCAGCGCGTACTGACTCGCGTATTGCAGGGCATGGGCTACCAGACTGTCAGCGTTGCCAATGGATCAGACGCGATTGTCACAATTGCGCGGGAAAAAATCGATCTGGTTCTGATGGATTTCCATATGCCTGTAAAAGACGGACCGACAGCATTGAAAGATATCCGTCGTCTACCAGATAAAACCCGTGCAAACACACCGGTAATCGGCCTCTCAGCTGACTCTTCAGAGTCAGATATGAAGCGCTGGATAGATGCTGGGGTGGATGGTTTCGTCCTTAAGCCCGTCGATTTTGTGGCACTGGATCTGACCATGCGCAGGGTGCTTGGCGTCCAGAGAAATGGCCAGTCGGAATTATCTGCAAGAACCGGCAGTTAAATAAATTTCGACTGCTTGACGGCCTCTCATCAACTACCTAAGTGACGCCTGTTAGCACTCGCGTCGAGTGAGTGCTAACAGAGGATTTAGTTTAACCAACCTAATTTGGAGAGAGGGACGTCCATGAAATTCCGTCCGCTTCACGATCGTGTTCTCGTTCGCCGAGTTCAGGAAGAAGAGAAAACAAAAGGCGGGATCATCATTCCCGATAGTGCCAAAGAAAAGCCACAGGAAGGCGAAGTCGTCGCTGTTGGCACAGGCACACGCGGTGACGATGGCGCACTGATCGCGCTCGACGTCAAAGCTGGTGACCGTATCCTGTTCGGCAAATGGTCCGGCACAGAAGTCACTGTTGAGGGCGAAGAGCTCCTCATCATGAAAGAGTCCGACATCCTCGGTGTCGTTGAAGGCTAAATCTCGGTCTGACTGAGACCCTGTAATCAAATTAGAAGGACGATTATCATGTCTGCAAAGCATGTGAATTTCTCCGCTGATGCACGCGAAAAGATGCTCAAGGGCGTCGACATTCTCGCAAACGCTGTAAAAGTTACGCTTGGCCCAAAAGGCCGTAACGTTGTTATCGAAAAATCTTTCGGCGCACCGCGCACAACGAAAGACGGTGTGACTGTCGCCAAAGAAATCGAGCTGGAAGACAAGTTCCAGAACATGGGCGCTCAGATGCTCCGCGAAGTTGCATCTAAAGCGAACGACGTCGCTGGTGACGGTACAACAACTGCGACTGTTCTTGCTCAGGCCATCGTTCGCGAAGGCATGAAGCGCGTTGCCGCTGGCATGAACCCAATGGACCTGCGCCGCGGCGTTGAAAAAGCTGTTGCTGAAGTCGTGAACTCCATCAAAGAGAGCTCTCAGACTGTATCTACAGGCCAGCAAATCGCTCAGGTCGGCACGATCTCTGCGAACGGCGAAAAAGAAATTGGCGACATGATTGCGAAAGCAATGGAAAAAGTCGGCAATGAAGGCGTCATCACCGTCGAAGAAGCCAAGTCTCTTGAGACCGAGCTCGAAGTCGTTGAAGGCATGCAGTTCGACCGCGGTTATCTGTCTCCTTACTTCATCACGAATGCTGACAAGATGCAGGTTGAGCTCGAAGAGCCAATGATCCTTCTCTTCGAGAAGAAACTGGCCTCTCTTCAGCCAATGCTGCCAATTCTTGAGTCTGTCGTTCAATCGAACCGTCCACTCCTCATCATTGCTGAGGACGTTGAAGGTGAAGCACTGGCAACGCTCGTTGTGAACAAACTGCGTGGCGGCCTGAAAATTGCTGCTGTCAAAGCACCTGGCTTCGGTGATCGCCGTAAAGCCATGCTCGAAGACATCGCTGTTCTCACAGGCGGTACGGTTGTTTCCGAAGACCTCGGCATCAAGCTCGAAAACGTCACGATGGACATGCTCGGCACAGCCAAGCGCGTTTCCATCACCAAAGACGACACAACAATCGTTGATGGCACGGGCGCGAAAGAAGACATTGAAGGCCGCGTGGCTCAGATCAAACGTCAGATCGAAGACACCACCTCTGATTACGACAAAGAGAAGCTGCAAGAGCGTCTCGCCAAGCTTGCTGGCGGCGTAGCAGTCATCAAAGTCGGCGGCGCAACTGAGATGGAAGTGAAAGAGCGTAAAGACCGCGTCGATGACGCTCTGAACGCAACACGTGCAGCTGTTGAAGAAGGCATCATCCCAGGTGGTGGCGTCGCGCTTCTCAAAGCGGCTCGTAAAATCACCGTCAAAGGCATCAATGACGACGAACAAGCTGGTATCGATATCGTGCGTAAAGCACTCGAAGCGCCAGTTCGTCAGATCTCTGAGAACGCTGGCGTCGAAGGATCTATCGTTGTTGGCAAGATCAGTGAAAACACTGAAGCTAACTTTGGCTTCAATGCGCAGACTGAAGAATACGGCGATATGTACGAATTCGGCGTGATCGATCCGGTCAAAGTTGTTCGTTCAGCACTTCAGAATGCTGCATCTGTTGCTGGTCTCCTCATCACCACGGAGGCGGCCATCGCAGAAGCACCAAAAAAAGATGAACCAGCAATGCCGGCTGGTATGGGCGATATGGGCGGCATGGGCGGAATGGGTGGAATGGGCTTCTAAGCCCCCTCACCTCTCCGTCGTCCAATCGACGAAAGAGAACGGCGGTCTTCGGACCGCCGTTTTTTTATGTTCAGCCAAATGCCTCTGTCGGCAAAATTTTTTAAGTACCAGCCTGAGGCCAGATCAGACCCTTTCATTCCTGACAGATCTTCAGAACGCCATTATTGATCGTGGCGCTAACCACAGAATATTCTATCCATTACCGATTTTTCATCGAATAACGATAATTTCACTTGATGTTTTTCGAAAAATACTTATTGTATATCAATAAGGAACAGAGAGAAGCAGCTGGCAAATGTTCACTGCCCCCTACCCCCGAGCTGCTGGTTCGCTTCTCTTCTGTCCCTTTCACGTTGCCCCTCCAGGGCCGGGAGCAGGTCACAGGCCTGTTCCTTGCGTTTTCCAGGATCTTGTCGATCAGAGAACCGACATATCCAGAAGTTCGACCGCTTCATCAATCAGGAAAGATCGGAAGTCTTCGACCGTCTGGCTCCAGAGCTCAATCTCATCGAAGTCGAGAATGTTCTCATCGTTGAAGAATGAATTATTCTGCACGCACAAAAGCGTTCCCAACTGTTCCCGGTCATCAAGCGCCATATAGCCCATGCGACGGGAGAGTTTGTATTTATTGGTCAGCTCAAGGAAGTCTTGTCGGCTACGATTGGGAATGATGACAGCGCAGGACTTAAAGGCGGCCTCAGTGCAGTAAAGGTCGTCATCGCTATTCATGCGCGCGCAATCCCGCAATCCAACGTTAAACGCAAAGCGATTCATCCGGCCACTGATCATCGGTTGGCCATAGAGAATGGCTTCGGAGACGTTCTCAATTCCATTTTCCAGAAGCTCGGCCTTCAGGTCCTGGATACGGAATGGATCCGCATTCGCCATAGGCGCTGCCAGTACCAGAGCCAGGCAAGATGCCAGCAATACACGAAACATGTAACCTCACTACCCCTAGGAGCTGACTGAGAGCGCAACAGGCGCCTTGATCAGCAGAGGGACGGGATAGATCGCAGCCAGAGGATGAGCTCAACTGACCTTAAGTTGAACTATATTTTAATGCTATTTTGGAGCATAAGTACGCTGCAAGTCGCAGTCACCGTCTGAGGCGAAAAAATTGCTATGCAGTATAGACAGTATAAAGACTGAGCAAAGAACTGAAGATTCGTATGCGGAGCAATGTTTTCGCCCCTAATACTCATACAGGGCCTGAAATTATAAACGGCGCAGCTCATGGCCGCGCCGTTATTCTTATTAAGCAGGACGTTTCCTCCCGAACTGCCTAGTGATAAGGCCGCACCTTCATCAAACTGTCAACATGAAAAATTCGAATTTCGCCTAGGATTTGAGCGCATAATGCCAAATCAATAAGCGTTATGGCCAAGCGCAGTAGAAAAATCCGCGAATACCGGGTTTACTTCGAAGAATAAAAACTCAGGATTCTGGACAGACACGGGGCCAAACCCCTTATTCGTTAACGAAATCGCGGCAGAAATTGCTAAATTTCGATCGAGCACTAACCCGTCACCCTGAACTTCGACTTCTCCGGGTAAATTACCTGCTTCACCCACCAGACTCTTGCCGCCTTTGAGCACACAATGGGATCGCGCCATCTTTCGCGCCTGGATCACGTCCAGAAAGTGGCGAATCGCAGACAGCGCTGACTCGGACCATTCGGCGCCAAGCGATGCGGTGAGCTGGGCCTGCGATTCGAGCATAACGCCATCCTTCAGAATCTTCAGATGGTTCGCCTTCAGAGTCGCTCCTGTCGTCGTGATATCGACGATCAGCTCAGCACTGCCTGAGGCTGGTGCTGCTTCCGTGGCACCCGCACTGTCAATGAGACGATACTGGGTCAGGCCCTTCTCAGCGAAGAACCGGCGGCTATTGCGGAGATATTTGGTTGCTACGCGCATACGACGGCCGTGGCGTGACCGGAAAACGTGGCCGACGTCTTCGAGGTCAGCAATAGTCTCGACATCAATCCAGCTGTCAGGAACAGCAACCACCAGTTTGGCAAAACCAAAGCCCAGCGCCTGAAGCAGCCAGACCTGAGAGTCGAATGCATTCGCCTGCTCACGCAGAAGATCTTCTCCTGTCACGCCCATATGGATGCTTCCATCAAGGAGCCCAGCTGAAATCTGGGACGCAGACAGCAGCAGCACCTGAATGTCCGGTGCACCATCCAACGTCGCCGTGTACCCCCGCTCGCCACCAACCTGACGCAGCACAAGGCCGCAATCTGCGAGAAAGGCTTCGGTCTGTTCTTTCAGCCGTCCTTTGGACGGGATAGCCAGCGTGAGGGCGCTCATGCGTTTGTCTCCGTCTCAAGCTGCAGTGCACGTTCAATACGATCCGGTCGCACAACGCCGCCAACAGCAGAAACCGTGTTCTCGTGCCCGCTCAGCCAGCTCACAAGGCCATCATAGCGTCCACCTGCGGCAAGCGGTCTCTGGCTGGAGAGCCCTGTGTGACACAGCTCGAATACCAGCCCGTCATAATAGTCGAAACGCCGTCCAAACTGGATCGAAACATGCGCTTGCTGCCAAAACGGGATGCGACGCTGTTCCAGTCCTGAAAAGAACGCCTCGGTTCTTTCAATAATGTCACTGAGATCGAGACTCGCATCACTACCAAGGTCACGCAGTTGCGCGAGAAAAACGCTGGGCGGGCCTTTGATGTCGATGAGTTGGCTCAGCACGGCAGCAGCCTCATCCGGAAGCTGTTGTTCGGAAAGCGCATCAGCCCGCGCGCGCAGCCGCTCCAGAATTTCGTCCGGACTTCGGCCGCCAAAAACGCCAGAAGATGAAAAGGACATGACTTCATCGAGAAGCGCAGCCGCCTTGTCCGCCGGCAGACCAGAGAGTGTCTCCGCCAGCTGGGAGTGCTGCTCATTGCCTGCGCTTGTGCTCAGCAGCGACCGGACACCCTCGCGACGGCGGAAGGCGCGGCTGAGCCGCAACTGCCATGCCCTGGAAAGTCCGAGTGCGCGAACGACATGACTGAAGATGGAAACATCGCCGACATAGAGCTGCGCATCGCGTATACCCGCCGCAGCCACCTCTTCGCAGATCGTGCCGAGCGTGCGAATATTGGCGCCCAGAAGATCCTGATCACCAAGGATTTCAAAGCCTGTCTGATCGAATTCTATCGGTTCACCTTCCAGAACGGGTTGGCGGAACGCCCGGCCAAAATACCGATAGCTGACTGGCGCCTCATCTCCACTTTCGATGAAGTGGCGAACGACGGCCAGCGTCAGATCAGGCCGCAGCGCAAGTTCATCGCCTGAAACGTCAGAGCTGGTGATCAGTCGGTTTCGGATGTTCTCACCAGAAAGCTCCAGTGGAATCGCCGCCGGCATCAACAGGGGCGGATCAATCCAGTCGCCCCCAATCGCTTCAAACTGGATGCGGTTCATGCCTGCGACTCCAGAATTTCGCGAATGGTCGCCACCAATTCATCGCGACTTACTTCAACCTGGCCGGGCCGGGTTTCGCGCCATTCGGTATTGTCCTGAATGGCCTTAGCTTTTTGAGCGCCCACAACAAGGTCTTTGATTGTGACCGTACCTTTTGCGCGCTCGTCTTCGCCCACGATAACCACTGCAGGCGCACCGCGACGGTCTGCATACTTCATCTGTGCCCGCATGCCGGAGCTGCCCATATAGACTTCAGCACGTACGCCAGCAGATCGCAGCGTATTCGCAAGTTGGTGGCTATCGGCGGCATGCTCCTGATCGAGCATAAGTATCACAACCGGGCCCGACAACTGATCCATCTGGCCCGTCAGAGACATGGCCGCAGCCAGGCGGCTGATACCAATTGAAAAACCGGTGGCCGGGATGTCTTCGCCGCGGAAGCGCGACACGAGCCCATCATAGCGTCCACCGCCTCCGATCGAGCCAATCCGGACGAGGCGACCCTTCTCGTCAAGGATCTCATCCAGCAGTTCGCCCTCGAAAACAGGGCCAGTATAGTATTCCAGACCGCGCACAACAGTCGGATCAAAAACAACTGCGTCATCTGCCGCGCCCATAGCGCTGATCAACTGATCAATAGCGCGAAGCTCCGCAAGCCCTTCATCTGCGATTACACTGCCAGAGAGCGCAGCGCTCAAGGCATCCAGCGTCTCGCCGCGACTGTCCTTGCCAGCTTGCGCGAAGGCCAAAACCGTTTCGATGCGCGCTTTATCGAGACCGGCACCCTTGGTGTAGTCGCCGGATTCGTCTTCGCGCCCTTCGCCAAGCAGGTCTGCAACGCCGTCCAGGCCCAGCCTGTCCAGCTTATCCAGAGCGCGCAGAATGGTGAGCCGCGTGGCTTCGTCATTGGCCTCGATCTGATCGAGAAGACCTGACATCAGAAGGCGTGTATTCACCCGGACGACAAATCGGCCCGGTGCAGCGCCCGCAGCCTTAATGGCCTCCGCCATCATGGCGATCATTTCGGCATCCGCAGCCGGACCCGCTGAGCCAACAGTATCTGCGTCACACTGCATGAATTCACGAAAGCGGCCGGGTCCGGGCTTTTCATTGCGCCAGACAGGCCCGTAAGCATACCGCCGAAATGGCTTGGCCAGCCGGTCCCAGTTTTCCGCTGCGAACCGCGCCAGAGGGGCCGTCAGGTCATAACGCAGTGAAATCCACTGCTCGTCATCATCCTGAAGGGCGAACACGCCCGCATTTGGCCTGTCCTGATCTGGCAGGAACTTGCCCAGCGCGTCGGCATATTCAAAAGCGCCGGTCTCAATGCCCTCAAACCCCCACAGACGATAAACATCTGTGACGCGGGAAATCATATCCAGCTCAGCCTGAAGCACATCCTCTCGTTTATCGGGGAAGCCTCTTGGTTTGCGTGCCAGTGATTTCAGAGAAGGTGTTTTTGACTTTGCCATGACCGTGATGCTGCTGGTTTTTCGCGGGGATAGAGCTTTGTGGCGAGCTTGCCAACCTCCCGCGCAAGCCAGGAGCAAATTTCTGGTATTTCGCGGGATTTATTTCCGCATTAAGACTTGGCGGAGAGAATGGGGCGTATGAAATCTGTCGTCTGCCTGTTTTCCATACTGACCCTCTCATTCGCGCTTCCGGCAGCGGCCAACCCCGAGCTGGCGCGCAGCTGGTCTGAGGAAGCTCGGGTGCTCAAGGCGCGCGTTACGACATCTCCTGAGAGCGGGTTGTCAGACGACCTCATGAAAGACCTCGAGCGTTTTGGCCGGGTTGCGACACGTCTATCTGCATCCGGTGAGGACACCATGCCCTTGCCAGAGGATCTGGCCTGTATCTTTCGCGGTATGGCTGAAGAGACAAACCTGCAGCTCGATATCCTGAACTCCTCAACTGATCCTGCCGCGCTCCAGGGCGCGCGCCAGCGCCTTGCCAAAATGCTGGAGGATGCAGCCCCAGTCGGTCAGGCTGCGGCCATCGCCATTGAAGCCGGAAATGTTATGGCCGCTCCTGTCGATCTGGATCATCCTGGCCAGTGTGGCGCTGTGCATCCGACACCAGAAAAATTGTCACTGGAGAGCGATTGATCTCCTCAGCCGTCCTGAACAGATTCAACTGTTTCCGCATCGGTTTGCCGAGGTTCCGAGCCAGCATCTGCCGCTGACGAAATCATGGCAACAACTGTCAGTCCGATCGCGACCAGCATCCCAAGGATCAAGCCAATTCTCTGAGACAGAAACTCGACAGGT
>PABS01000059.1 GCA_002699325.1 Ponticaulis sp.
GTTGGGTGGTCGATCCTGAAGAAGAGCCCGATACTGAGACCAATTGCGGGACTGATTTTCAGGAAATCAGGCTGGAGCGAGACAACAACACCCTTGTGTATTTCAGCCAATGGTCCGGCGCCGAGGAAGAAGCCCGGTCTGATGTCAATGTGATGCATTCAGTGCAAGGTGAGCTTCTGCCGACGATTATCCTGCAATATGATGGTGAGATGCGCCTCGACGATACAGGTCAACTGGTTCAATGGGCGCTTTTCATGCCAGATGACGATCATTATTACTGGTCTCGTCTGGACTGGCCAACTGGCCGACGAACGGCTATGCGCGTGAGGTGTCCTGATACAGTCATGATTGGATAGTCACTATGTCGTCGAAATGGGTTCTTGGTGTTTTGGGTGGCTCCGGCCTCTATGAGATTGATGGTCTCGAAAATGCGCGAGAAGAACACATTGTGACGCCCTGGGGCGTGCCGTCTGGCAATGTGATGCGGGGTAATATTGGCGATGTGGAACTTGTCTTCCTGCCACGCCATGGCAAAGGCCATCGTCTGTCGCCGACCCATGTGAATTATCGCGCGAATATTGACGTGCTGAAGCGCGCGGGCGTGACGGATATTCTGTCGATTTCGGCGGTTGGGTCGCTGCAGCAGCAATATGCGCCTGGACATTTCGTTTTCATCGATCAGTTCATTGATCGGACATTTGCGCGCGAGAAAAGCTTCTTCGGCGAGGGTTGTGTGGCGCACGTGTCCATGGCGCACCCGATTTGTGAGCGGCTCTCTGGCCTTGCTTATGAAGCGGGACTGAGTGTTGGTGCGACCTGTCACAAGGGAGGCACCTATATCGTTATGGAAGGGCCACAATTTTCGACTTACGCCGAAAGCCAGCTTTACCGCTCCTGGGGCTGCGATGTGATCGGTATGACAAACATGCCTGAGTCCAAACTGGCTCGTGAGGCCGAGATTCCTTATGCGACCGTTGCCATGGTGACGGATTATGACTGCTGGCATGAGGAAGAAGAGGATGTCTCAGTTGAAAGCGTGATGAAGATCATGGCGAGCAATTCAGCGAATGCGAAGAAACTGATCCGCACGCTGTGCGCCAATCTTGAAGGGGTGCCGCGTACAAACGGACCACAGGGCATTGAGACGTGTCTCGATTATGCGCTGATCACACCGCCCGATGCGCGTGATCCGGAATTGCTGGCGAAGCTTGATGCAGTCGCAGGGCGGGTTCTGCCATGACCACACCTCATCTCATACTTGGTAATGCACGTTACTCCAGCTGGTCCATGCGGCCGTGGCTGGTATTGAAACATGCGGGTATCGAATTTACGCAGGAATTTCTTCCGCTGCGAACGGACGATTTCAGATCCCGTATGTCAGGCGAGACACCTTTCGCACTGGTGCCCACTTTGAAACTCGGCGACGAGGTTATCGGTGACAGCTGGGCGATTTGTGAATGGGCCGCCGAACAGGTGCCATCGCTCTGGCCGGAAGATCCGGTTCAGCGAGCGCAGGCGCGTATGCTGGCCGGACAGATGCATGCCGGCTTCATGAATATCCGTCGGGAACTGCCGATGGATCTCGAGCGGTTTGCAGAGCCGCGCGAGACACTGGATGAGGGCGTGCTGACTGATATCGAAAAGCTGGTCCGGGGCTGGCGATTTGCTCTGGAGCGGTCAGGCGGACCATTTCTGTTCGGAGATTGGTGCATCGCAGATGCCTTCTATACACCTGTGGCATCGCGGTTCCGCTCTTATGACATCACACTATCGCCCGACATGCAGGCCTATGCCTCAGGCCTTCTGGAAACGCCTGAGTTTCTGGAATGGGCCGACATTGCAGATAAAGAAGACTGGGTGATTGAAGACTATCTGCCAAAACCGTAACCAAGCACACTTTCAAACCCTATCTGTTGAAACTCCTGAACCAGTGAAGAGGCGTTCTGAAAACATGAACCTCAAAGATTCCATTCGCACCATTCCTGACTATCCGAAGCCCGGAATCATGTTTCGTGATGTGACCACGCTTCTGGGTGATCCTCGTGCTTTCCGGCAGGCCATTGATGAATTGGTGCAGCCGTATGCCGGAAAACGGATCGATAAGGTTGCTGGTATTGAGGCGCGCGGGTTTATCCTTGGCGGCGCAGCAGCCCATCAGCTGTCCGCCGGATTTGTGCCTCTGCGTAAGAAGGGCAAACTGCCCCATAAGACGATTACAGAAAGCTATCAGCTGGAATATGGCGTCGACACTATGGAAATGCATGAGGATGCAATTGTGCCGGGAGAGCGCATTCTGCTGGTTGATGACCTGATCGCCACCGGTGGCACCGCCGAAGCCGCGATCAAGCTTTTGCGCCGGGCTGGCGCTGAAATTGTGGCTGCGGCTTTCGTGATTGACCTGCCGGAACTGAAGGGCGCAGACCGGATCCGAGACCTATCCTGTGAAGTTCAGGCATTAATGGCCTTTGAAGGCCATTGACGCAGGCTGATGAACGTCACACCTATAGAGAAATTCTGGAGAGACCATGTACCGCTTAGACGAAGAAGAAGAACCAACACCGATCGGCGAGCCAAACAGCTTTCTTGAGCAGGCTCTGTTCAAAGCCAGAACGATCATGCTCACCGGTGGTGTGGATGACAAACTGGCTCGTCGCGTTTGTGAACGCCTCCTGGCCCTTTCTGCAGAGAGCACGGACCCGATCCTGCTGGTTGTCTCTTCTCCGGGTGGCCACGTCGAATCCGGCGACATGATCCACGACATGGTGAAGTTTGTTCCTGCGCCAGTGAAGATCCTCGGCACGGGCTGGGTCGCAAGTGCCGGTGCGCTGATCTACGCCTCTGCGAAACCGGAAAACCGCTACTGCCTGCCGAACACACGCTTCCTGCTTCATGAACCACGTGGCGGCGTTGGCGGCCAGGCATCGGACGTTGAGATCCAGGCGCGTGAAATCATCAAGATGCGTGAGCGCCTCAATCAGATCTTCGCGGAAGCGACCGGAAAGACGATCGAACAAATCCGTAAGGATACCGAGCGTGATCACTGGATGACGGCTCAGGAAGCTGTCGACTATGGTCTGGTCGGAAAGATCGTTACGCATCAAAACCAAGTAGTCTAGTCAACTAAAGGGAGCTCTCAGCTCCCTTTTTTATTGATGCTGCACCTGCGACAGTTTGCCTTTACAAATAAACTGTCTGAGTGCGTTAATATTATTCAAATCATACAGGCGCAGAACTGGCTTCATGAAGGACAGTTCTGAATGCGCTTGTTTCTATGTTTTACATTCCTCGTTTCGACATTGCCGGTGATGGCAATGAATCTGCTGCCAAAGCAGAATGAGGATGTGCTTGCCATTTTTGATGGCGATTTTGACAGCCAGAGAATTGTCCGGGACGCGCAGACCGTTGGTCTGAACATCGTATCATTCGATGAGCGGTTTGGACATCTGATCGTTCACGACGTGAATGGCGGAAGTGTTCAGGCCCTCTACGAAATCGGTGCGTCTTTTGTTGTCGATGCAGACTTCGCGGCTTTGTGTTCAGAGCCGTCGGAGCTAAACCGGAGTGAAGTATTATGACGGGTGAAACAAACCTCAATATTGAGGCATTCCGCACAGATGCTGTCAGACGTCCAATTGCAAAAGGCATATTGGCGCTGACATGGTGTGTCGCGTTGGTTGTTGGTGGTGAGGCGATTTTGACGGGTCAGTCGACGGCCTTGCCTGTTGCTGCGCTGGCTCTGTTGCTCGCAGCGCTTCCGACTGTCAGCTTTGTTTTGCCCCATCTTTATAAAGCCATGCCGAGCGCTTCAGCGTTGAGTGTCGCGGGAATTCTGGCGCTGCTCGTCTATAACTTCAAATGGGACGGCACAGGCATTGCTTATCAGATCGATATGCACATGACCTTCTTTGCAGGTCTGGCCATTCTGGCGGGTCTGCTCGATTGGCGAGCGCTGGTTGTCTATACGGGCGCTGTGGCGGTTCACCATTTGAGTGCCGCGCTTTTCATTCCGGGTGTTGCCTTCCCTGATGGAGCGCCTTTGCTTCGTGTTATCCTGCATGGCGGCATTCTGGCGATTGAATGCGGCGCGCTGATCTTTCTGACGCTGAAAATCAAAAGCCTTCTGGGCGCAACGCGTGAGGCGCTGGTGACGGCAAATGCTGCGCGTGTGAAGGCTGAAATGGCGCAGGATGAAGCCAATGAGCTGAAACAAAAAGCTGATGACCGGGCTGAACTCGAGAAGCGCCGTTATGACGACCTTCAGGCTGAGGCGTCTTCCTTCGAAACTGAGGTGAATGGTCTTCTGCATGGGCTGAAGAGCCATATGGACGAACTGAACTCGACGGCTGAAAATCTCGATCGATCTGCCGAAGGTTCACGTCAGCAGGCGCAACACATGGACCACGCGACCTCAAGCGCATTTGAAAGCGTGGGCTCGGTTGCCAGTGCGGCACAGGAGCTTTCCGCATCGATCAATGAGATCGTCAGCCAGATTGGCCAGTCTGCAACCATCGTGCGTGAAGCCACAACGACATCGCAGACAACCCGCAGCAAGGTTGTTGAGCTGACGAACTCAGCACAGGAAATTGGTGATGTTGTGAAACTGATCCAGGACATTGCTTCGCAGACAAACCTTCTTGCGCTGAACGCGACTATCGAAGCGGCGCGTGCCGGTGAAAGCGGCAAGGGCTTCGCGGTCGTCGCCTCTGAAGTGAAGGGGCTTGCTGACCAGACAGCGAAAGCCATTCAGGTGATCTCGGATCAGGTAGAAGCCATCCAGACGGTAACTGAAGCAACAACCGAGATGATTCAGTCCATTGCGGGTCAGATCGAACAGGTTGAAGGCTATACCAATCAGGTGGCTGCAGCGATCGACCAGCAGGGCGTGGCGACCAGCGAAATTGCTCGCAATGTTTCAACCGCGTCCGACAGCACACGCCAGGCGGCCGATGAAGTGGGTAACGCAGCGCGCACCGCTGATGAAACCTCCACGGCGGCCCGAACAATTCTTGGCGTATCCGAGGATGTCAGCCGCGCTGGCGATCAGCTGACAGAGCGTGTTCAGGCCTTCCTGAAGCGCGCGGTCGCCAGCTAGACAAGCTATTCATTCACGCACCTCAAGAAAGCGGGCCAGGAATGGCCCGCTTTTTTTGTTCAACCCATCCGTCAGCCAGTCCATTTGTGATACTCTGCGTAGGCAAATGTGCGGGGGCAGGGATGAGCGAACCGGAAGACTGGACGGAGAAACGGGTGGTGAATGCGCACTATACGAGCGCGAAGGCCTCGTTTGGCGCTAAGCTTGTTCTGGGGCTGCCTGGTCAGTTGGGCGTCAAGACCGTTGAGAAAGCCATGGGCGGGCTCTGGGTTGGCGGTACAGCGTATCTGACAGACCACTCCGTTGAATTTCACGCGAATGGCCTCAACAAACTTTTTCACGCCAAGGGCAGCATTCCTGAGGTTATCGTTCCTCTGAGCGCGGTTACAGAGGTGGTGTTCCGCTTCGGAGTTGTGACAAAAATTGTCGATATTGTTTCCGAAGAAGGCACGTTGTCTGTGCGTGGATATGATATGAAGCGCTTTGCCGCGGCAATTGAGGCGGCTGTGGCGTCAAGTCAGACTGGAACTGGTGGGCCCGGAGGGACTTGAACCCCCGACCAAACCGTTATGAGCGGTCCGCTCTAACCAACTGAGCTACAGGCCCTGCCAATGCAGGATGGCGAACTTACCCGTTTTTGACCTGACGTCGAGAGGCTCGGGAAGAAAAACTGCCCGATGAGCCGAAGATGAATGAACGCGCCATTCTGATGCCGGGATTACTTCCTAGATAGAGGCCATAGAGAAGGAGTTTTCCATGACGAATACACTGAAAAGCACTCTGATGGGGGCGGCATGCCTTGGCATGTTCTGCGCCGCTATTCCTGCGCAGGCACAGGAGATGTCGCATATGAATCACAATTCCATTCAGCCAGAGACGACTCTGAGCATTTCGGCCGACGCGGAAGTAAATGCCGTGCCAGATATGGCGACGATTTCCGGCGGTGTGATCAGTGAAGCGCCGACAGCCGAAGAAGCACTGCGCCAGAACTCAAAAGATATGGAGGGCGTTTACAATGCGCTGAAGGAAGCCGGTATCCCGGAGAAAGACATTCAGACGTCTAACTTCTCGCTTCAGCCGCGATATGACTATCCTGAAGACGGTCAGCGCGTTCTGAGAGGTTATACAGCCACCAATCAGGTGACGGCGAAAATTACCGATATGGACAATGTTGGCACGGTGATTGACGCCATGGTCTCGCAGGGCGGCAATAGTTTTAACGGCGTGAATTTCTCGGTTGAAGATCCGAGCGATCTTCTGGACGAGGCTCGCCGCATGGCGATGAAAAAAGCCATGGAACGGGCTGAACTCTACGCTGAAGTGTCCGGCTATTCGGTGGCGCGTATTGTGACCATCAATGAGAGCACGTCTTACAATCCAGGCCCGCAGCCCATGATGATGGTGCGAGCGGAATCCGATCAGGGCGGTCGTAGCAAGGTCTCAGGCGGAGAGCTGACCTTTACGGCAAACGTGAACGTCCTATTTGAACTCGAGAAGTAAGTTCATCGGGCGGCTCGGGTCCATTGAAGACCAGTCGGGCTTCTGACACTCCGAGCCAAAAAATGCCCGTCTCCTCCGGGAGGCGGGCGTTTTTTTGTTTGGACACAAGATTTTGGAGTCGCTGTGCGACGACCTCGAAGCCTAGGCCGCTTTGACGACGTCGTTTTTCTCGTTGAGGAGCACGACGCTCGGTGAATAGTTGCGCGCTTTTTCTGCTTCGACCTGGCCGAATGTGCAGATGATCACACGATCACCGACCTGAAAGTGACGCGCCGCCGCACCGTTGACGCCGATTGTCTTGGAGCCGCGTGGCGCTTCAATCGCGTATGTCATGATGCGCGAGCCCGCTGTGACGTTCCAGATATACACCTGTTCGTGCGGCAGGATGCCGGCTTCGTCGAGCAGATCCTGATCAATGGAGACCGAACCTTCATAGTGCAGGTCACACTGGGTGACTGCAGCGCTGTGAAGCTTGGCTTTCATCATGGTCAGAAGCATTAGTTTTCTCCGAACACCCTATCACTCGAACGGTTTTTTGGCCTTTGCTTCTATATAGGAAGCAGGTTGACGCAAGGTAAGTATCTGACTGTTGTTGCGTCTGCGAACCGTTTGATCGGGCTTATGCCCGAAGAGAAGCCACACGTAAAGCGACCAGTATTTCCAGCATCAATACTCGCGTGTCTTGTCTGGTTACTTTTTCAGAACGGTCGTGATTGGACTCCATGAAATGCCGCCGCCAGTCTTTCGTGTTGCGATGCAGCGCTGATCAGCTCACCTCGCGCTTCTTGCGGCCCGTGATCATGGCCTTTGCGAGGTTTTCACCGTGCGCGCGGCTGGAGAGGATGACGCCCAAAACGTGAAGAGCAGCAAGGCCAAGCGTGAGATAGGTGAAGACTTTGTGGATCGCTTCGAAAATCTCTTCGCTCTCGCTTTCAGCCCCCTCTGCGTATCCGTCATGTTCATCATCTTCGTTTTCTTCGGACTGAAGGTTCATACCCGGTTGCGATGCTGGTGATGTGTCGGATGAGATCAACGGCGCGAGTGGGCCTTCCTGATGTTCAATGGCAAGCAGCGCCATACCTGAACCAGTGGTGACCGCCAGGCTGAACAGTAGGGCGATGATCATGGCGCCGCCCGCCGGGTTGTGGCCGACATATCGCCGGTAGCCACCTCTGAAGATTGACGTCAGATAGCCAAACACCGCCGAAGGGCCTCTGACAAAGTCTGAAAATCTGGCGTGTCTTGTGCCGATAAAGCCCCAGACGAGGCGCAGAACCACAATGCCAGCGACGGTGTATCCGGCAATGACGTGGATATCCTTACTGCCGTCGCCAACGAAATAGGCGGTCAGAACACTGATGACGAGCACCCAGTGACCAATCCTGACCACGGGGTCCCAGACCTTGAGGCTTTTTGGCCCATTGTTTTCTGTCATGTCTCACTCCAGAGTTTGTCTCCGGAATGTCGATCAGCGGGAACGGCTCCGCTATGCGTCAAATGACGGATGGAGGGATATCCGCAATGAAAACAATGCTGAACCGGGGCGGCAATAGCCCGTTCATTCGCGTAATTACCGGTGTCGCCTTCACGAGTATCGCGCTTCTGATCGCATTGGACCTGATCAGTGATGGCGGGGAGGGCGCAAGCCTTGTCCATCTCTTGCTGGAGGGCGGCATTCTCGTGATTGCACTTCTGGGTGCGGGTTTGGCGTTTCGATCATTGCGCAGGACGCGCGCAGAACTCAGCGAGGCGCGGGCCGAAGCTGTGAAATGGCGCGAGGAGCACTCTGAACTGCTACGGGGCCTGTCGGCCGCGGTGGGAAAACAGTTCAGTCAATGGCAGCTGACTGCCGCTGAGCGGGAGATTGGTTATCTCCTCCTCAAGGGGCTGAGCCTGTCAGAGGTTGCTAAAGTGCGTGGTACAAGCGAGCGCACTGTGCGCGACCAGAGCCAGGCGCTTTACCGAAAGGCGGGTCTTTCGGGTCGCGCTGATCTTTCCGGCTTTTTTCTGGAAGATTTGCTGCTGCCCATGCCGGCAGCCAGCGAGGCGCCGGAGGCAGCAGCAACTGCCTCCGACAAGAGCGCATGACCTAGTCTTCACCGTTCAGATAGATGACCGGTAACATGATGGCGCTTGGCCGGTCCGGCGTCATGTAAATCGTGTTCTCCGCGACGCGTGTCTCAACGCCCGGACCAGGATTTTCACCCGTGTTCGGGTTCACATCGAAGCGGGGATAGTTGGAGGAGGAGACGGTCACCATGATGCGATGTCCTTCCTCAAAAGTGATCGCAGTATCCCAGAGATCCACCTCCATCTCCTCAGGTGCATTGGGCGTCATCATGGAGATCTCGTCCGGCATGCGCCCCTCGCGATAGCGGGCGCGAACAATGCTATCGAGCACGATGGCTTCATACCCGTCCGGATAGACATCAATCAGTTTGACGGTGAAGTCGGTATCCGGGCCATCCGTTGCTGCGTGGAGCTTCATGGTGACCGGGCCAGCGATGACAACATCCTCTTCCAGAGGCGGGGTCATGAATTCCAGATAATCCTTCCGGTCTTCAATGACGCGCTGGTCCATCGGACCTCGTTCAAAGGTAAGATTGGCACCGCCCACAGTCGGGACCGGGTTTTCCGGATCGAACGTATAGCTAATTGTGTCGGCTTCAGTCGGCTTGTCAGGCGACAGCGTGCCATCTGCATGGAGGTAATAGGCGCGATCGCGCGGGGCAGGCGGCCAGTCACCAAATTCCAGCCAGCGGTTCTTGTCTGACGGGGCATCTTTGCGCGCTGAGGCCATCATGTAGGCGCGCACGGGGGCCTCATCCATAATGCCGTTGTCTTCGCCTTTCAGCCAGTAATCGAACCAGCGAATTTCCTGATCCACGCCATCAATGGTGAGGCCGCGGAGCCCGCCTGCGTCATAACTTAGGTCGCCAGAAAGCTCGCCATGGCCAAACGGGCCCATGGTCAGCTTCTGATTGCCGCGTGCGCCCTTCGCGCCCTTATTCTGGAGATAGACAAAGTTGCGAACATTGCCTTCATTGAAAATGTCGTACCAGCCGCCGTAATTATACATCGGGATGTCGATATATTTGCGGTTCTCATTGATTTCGCCATTCGCCCAATAGGCCTTGTCCGGGTAATTGGCGGCATTGTTTGAGATGACCTCTTCAGAAATGCCCTGACGGCGTGACCAGTCCCCGGAATCCTTTTCCTTGAACGCACCGCCAATGAAAGAGCCTGTGGTGCGCGATGATGGGGCGACGACAACAAATGCAGCTTCCAGATGCGGTGGGTTGTAGGTGGCCGCAAGATTACTGGTAATCCCCATGGCCGAAGCGCCGGTTATGCCAACCTTGCCATTGCACCAGTCCTGGTCGGCCATCCATTCTACGGTGTCATAGCCATCAGGGCCATCATCAACAAAGGCCCGGTAGAAGCCTTCGGACCGACCTTTGCCGCGTACATCCTGGACCATGAAGGCGTAGCCGGCGTCGGTGTACTTCTTGCCAGCATCAGCGCTGCCATACATGGCGTCTTTCAGATAGGGCGTCCGCGTGACAACGCAGGGCCAGGGCCTATCGCCTTCTGGCAGATAAACATTACCCGCCAGCACGACTTCATCCCGCATGGGGATAGAGACCTCGATCGCCCCTTGCGGTGGAGTATAGCTCTGTTGGGTGGTCGCCGCTTCCTGCGCGCTCGCAAGCACGGGCTGAAGACCAAGAATAGTGGCAGCGGCAAGCGCGGCCTTAAATGTGCGGTGCATGATTGTTTCCTCCGGTGACGCCTCTGCGGGCGCTCGACAGTGTATAGCTGTAGCATGACCTACGTGCGGAACAAGAAGCGCCCATTTGCGACAAGCAAACGTGATCTCGGCACGAAAGCTGGTCTCACGCGTTTCACTGGTGCAACAGCAAGGAGGTACGACATGGCAAAGGATCATGGTTCGTCCATCAAGGATGACGAGACGTATGAAGAACTGCGCAAGCAGGGCGAGTCCAAAGAGAAGGCTGCCCGTATCGCAAATGCGCAGGCCAACTCCGATCAGAAGCCGTCAGAAAAGGGTGGTCAGGCGCCGCCTTATGAAGAATGGCATGTCGATGAGCTTTATGACCGGGCCAAAGAGCTTGGCATTGAAGGCCGGTCTGACATGGACAAAGACGAGCTGATTGAGGCGCTGCGCAATCACTAGGCGTGTCTCCGCACATAGGAGGGTCTCATCTGGAACGGGCTCTCATCGCACGCATTGCTCCTTTGTAGACAAGATAAAGGAGAGACCATGACTGTGCTCATAGCCGGAGCGAATGGCCAGATTGGCCGACACCTCGTAAAACGCCTCGTAAAAGCCGGACACACTGTGAAAGCAGGTGTGCGCGCCCCAGAACAGATTTCAGATATGCGAGATCTGGGCGCAGAAGGTGTTCTGCTCGACCTTACAAAACCCGAACTTTTCCCGTCTGCGCTTGAGGGCGTCGATCAGGTTGCCTTCACCGCCGGTTCTGGTGGCGAGGCTGTTGAGGCGGTCGACCGTGATGGTGCCATCTCGCTGATTGATGCAACTGTTCAGGCCGGTATACCCAGATTTGTGATGCTGAGTTCTGTGATGGTGGACGAGCCGGAGAAAGGCCCGGATGGCCTCAAGGATTATCTCAAAGCCAAACAGGTCGCCGATAATCACCTGAAAGGCACGGATCTGAGTTATACAATTATCCGTCCGGTGGCGCTGACCAATGATGCCCCAACCGGAAAAATCAAAACCGATGGTATCGAGTTTGCCAATGCCAGCATTCCGCGTGCAGATGTTGCGCACGCACTTCAGGTTGCTGCGGAGCTGGATAATAAGCCGCGCGATATCATTGAGATCGCATCCGGCGATGCCGCGATCGAACAAAGCATTGGCGGCAAAGTCGCCGCCTGATCGTTCAGGCCGCGCCTTGTTCCCCGCGCGGAAGGCCCGGAAACGGGCCTTCGCCAGCAACAAAGTGATCTAGTCCGATCCCAATAGCTGTTTCCCGCGCCCGGATGACCGTCTCATTTGTCTGTTTGACGGAGAGAACATCGTCGGGCGTGAGGCCAGCAAGACGACCCACCATCACCCGAATAATGAAGCCATGCGCGAGGATTGCCTGAACCCTTGAGGGATGTTCAGCCGCCTCAGCAAGGAAGCTGTCTGACCGGACTTCAAGATCTTCAAAATTCTCACCATTGGGCGGACGATAGCCATAGCGATCATCCATCCAGGACTGCCACTGGTCAGGGTATTTCGTGCGGATGTCAGCATAGAGCTCACCCGACCAGTCTCCGGAACTCCATTCTTTCAAACGATCATCCCAGACAGGGTTCTGCGCCAGCGGCACATGCTTGCCGATGAGCTCAGCTGTCTGTCTCACGCGCCCAAGCGGCGAGGCCCAGACATGCTCAACGCCCTGACCGGCCAGCCATTTGCCGTTCGTATCAGCATGGCGAATGCCATTTTCGGAGAGCTGTGAGTCCCATTGCCCCTGCATACGGCGTTCGGCGTTCCATTCGGTCTCGCCATGGCGGACGAAATACCAGATGCGGTCGGGCTTTGATTGGGTCATGAAGGCCTTGGAGGTTTGCTGCGGGCAGGACCGCCCTTAACCCCGCAGCTAGCGTATTTCAATGCGCTGTTCTAAATCGATCTCGTATTCCAGATCCTTCGCTGTTTTGAAGCCTTCATTCAGCGTGCGCGGCGCAAAAATCAGTTTCTTCCACGCCCTTCGAAAAGAAGATTTGATCATGGGATTGTCGCAGGACGCGCGGACATTCTCTGGAGGTCCAGCTTGCGGCAGGTCAAATTTGATACGGCAGGACCCGCCAAAGCCCTCGACGGCTGAAGCAGCTGAGAGCGAGAAATCCAGTGGGCTGACGGACCACTCCTTCCAGATGAGCATTTTGGATTCCGGCATGGCGTCCAGTGCACTCATATAGAGGTCTTCGAACACGCCTGCCTTCACACAGTCATCCCTGGATTTTGCGTAGGACACCATGGCGAGATAGCCGCCAAATTGGACAAATCCGTTGTCGATTAATTGTGGGGTTTTCTCTGCGCTTTGCAGCGTTTCCGGGGCTGGCGCACCTGAGCATTCCTGTGCTGCGACCGGGAAACCCAGTGCAAATATCACCCCAAGACACCAGAGTCTCACATCCCGCCGCATACGATCACCTTTCAGCCGCGCAACTCACCTCTAGGGCGATATATGTAGTGGTTTCGTCCGTCGAGAAGAGAGTGCGAATCCGTGGCTTATTTCGGGCGTTTGTCTGGATTTTTGGCAAAATAGCGCTCTGCATAATGCAGCGCGGCGGCATGGTGGCACTGGTTGGGTGTTACGCCTTCGAAGTTCAGATAGTCCTCATACTTCATGGTGAGGACTTCGATGTCTTCGGTTGCGTCGAGGTTCTGTTCGGCGACCTTTTTTGCCCCGAACGCCAGAAAGAAATGGACCTGATTGTTCTGAGTTGCCCAGTTTGAGTAGGCCTGACCGGTCTTCACCCACTCTTTGGCCTCATAGCCGGTTTCTTCCAGAAGCTCGCGGCGGGCCACGCCTTCATAGTCGGTTTCCCCGGCCTCTGCGCTGCCTGCCGGCAGGCCCAGGGTGATCGCGCGGCACCCATGGCGATATTCGCGGATGATGATGAGATCGCCCTCTTCGGTGAAGGCCAGAATGGCCGCCCATTCCTTGTATTCCAGAATGTGAAAGTCGGGGATGACCTGACCATCGGGCAGCTCAACGGTATCGGTGCGCACACCGAGCCATTTATCCTTATAGGTCTGTTTGCTCGAAAGCACCTTCCAGGGTTTCATGCGGGCTCCAAGCGCTATTCTTGACGTACAGTCGGTTTTGAAAACTCAGGCTGCAGCTGTAAAGCGGCTCACCGACAAAAAGCGAGTCTCAATCGCTCAGTCTGGCTGGAAAATTGGGATTGGCCGCTCAGAAGGCAGTGAAGAGCAGATGGACGAATTACCAAGGAGAAGACGTCACCTTTGCCTGATCGCCAGCCAGGAGACGAACACACCTAACGCGGAGATGATTAACGTCAGCGTGCCTTGAAGATATTGAAACATGAGAAAATTGGTATCTTGGCGCGAACCAATCCCATTCTCAGGAACCCTGTTTCCAATCGGAACTCCGCCTGGGCCCCAGTCGCTACCTGTTGGCGTGGCTTCATGGGATTGCGTTGGTCCTGTGTTTGTCGTGGATGGCCAGTTTTCTGAATTGTTTCGAACACTGACATCGGCACCGTCATATCTGAGTTCGGAATGTCCGTTGGCAGGTCGATTCGCTGCTTTATTCGCGAGGAAGACATTCACGCCTACGATTGTCGCTGCCGTGACTAAGAGTATCCCGCCTACACGTGCAAATTTCGAAGCCAAACCTGATCCCCCAATCACCGGCTATACCTCTTCTAATAGG
>PABS01000060.1 GCA_002699325.1 Ponticaulis sp.
ACCCAGGCCCGCTCCAGAAAGTTTGCGACAGACCAGGGGAAATAGCGCCGAAGAAAGCTGGGGCCGTTTTCATAATAACGCTCGGCTTCATCTGCGATGGGCAGATCAGCACGATCAGGCGTCGGAAACACGTCCGGCGCAGAGAGAAGCGTGCCAGCTTTGTGGTTGGCGACCATGGCTTCAATCAGCAATGCCTGGACAGCGGGATGGAGATCTTCGCGGACCACAACCTGGGCAACCGGGGCAATCAACTCGATCGGCGCGGAGGGCAGATTTTCTTCAAGGTTCAGGCCGCCTTCCGGGAAGATAACCTGGCTCAGATACGGGGTTCTTCGCTCATAGGCGAGCGCGCGATCAAAGCTCAGAACGGAGATTTCCGGATCGGCGAGAAGTTCCGTAATAAAGGTGGCAGTCGGAGCGGAGACCGACATCAGGACGTCAACTTCTCCGGTCCTCAAGGCTTCTGCGCCCGCTTCTCCTGTGAGGGCAACGAGCCTGGCCGAGACACCATTCTGGCTAAGCATATCTGTGGCCAGCTTGCGCGTGCCAGAGGTTTCAGAGCCTGCGGCAATGGTGAGGTCATCAAACCCGCGCAAGTCTTCCAGCCCGGATTCCAGGATGCCGGTTTCGTTCCGATAAAAGACCCAGAGCGGTTCGTAGAATATTGCACCCAGTGAGCGAATGGCCTCAGCGTCGCTGAGTTCAGCTACGCCAGCCTGCACAATGGCTGCATCAACCTCCCCATTCCGGAGCAGTTTGAGATTATCACCAGAGCCTGTGGTTTCGACAATCTCGAGTGTGACACCCTTTTCCTCAAAGATGTCTGTGTAGGTTTGGGCCGTCTGAGCATAGGCGCCGTTTGCCGCCCCTGAAGCAAAGCGGATTGTGTCGGGCGGGGGTGGTGCAATGACCCGAAAAACAGCGATTGAGGCCACCAGAAGGGCAATCGATACGATGAGATACAGAATGACGGTTCTGGACATGAGCGACCCCCTGAAGCTGTAACCCTTAGCGGCTGGGGTACGTTCCGCAAGCTCGCGCGGCAAATGATTTCGGCAAGTATATGTCGGTCGCAATTTGCCTTATTTGTGGCGAAATCATCACAATTGAAGACGTCGTTTCCTCATTGCTGCCTTTGGAGAGGTGAAGACTTTCGGGGAACTTACGATGTGGTGGATCGTTTGCAGCTTCGATACGACACATGTTTAAGCGAGGCCGCAATGGGACACACGAACTGGTTTAAGAAGGGACTCTCCATGTCGCTGATGACCGCGATGACGATGGGAAGCTTCTGGCTGGTGGCGCATCAGAGCACATCAGTCTTTTAAAGCCCCGGACAGGATTGAAGACAGCAGTCAGACGACTCCCCCAGCTAGCCTATGAACCCCCCAAAGGCAGTCTGACTGTAACCTAAACCCCCGCATCTCCCAGAGGTGTGGGGGTTTTCTTTTCTGAGCTCAGCAGCAGCGCTCTTTTGAGAAGCTGTTCAACTGTTTGCAGAGGTCCGGATTGTCATTGCAGCAGGTCTCGACAAGGCGAGTGAGGAGCGTACCCACTGCATCAACATCAGCAGAGTAAATCATGTTCCGGCCAATCCGTTCGACCTTGATCAGACCAGCGCGTAACAGGATGTTCAGATGAGCTGAAAGCTTATTCGGTGCGACGCCTAATGCAGTTGAAATGCTACCGGCCGGCAGGCCTTCAGGTTCGGCGGACATCAGCATTCTGAAGGTTCGAAGGCGAATATCCTGAGACAGTGCCGTCAGGCCCTGAAGTGTCGCGCTCAAGTCTGTTTGAGTATCTGTTTCCACGTGTCGAGCCAATCGATTGAGAATTGAAGAAGACGATTTGCACGCCGATGCGCTCTTGAGGATGGCTTATGCGTTCTGCATCTGCTTAAGACAAGGGCCAAGAACTCAAAGTGATGGAGACTTGTCAGGATGATTGAAGACTTTCCGGAAATTCGTCTTCGTGCCGGACTTGAGCCCAAAGCTTATGCAGAAGTGTATTCGCGTGAAAAGTTCGTACAGATTCCCGATATTTTCGAGCCTGAACTGGCTCATGCGATTGAGCGTATGCTGACGCGTCTGGACTGGCGTCTGGTGTATGCTGATCCGCAGGAAGGTGTTGTTCAACTCTCCGAGNNCGACCGGCGCTCGCTTGGCCCACAGGGCATGTCCCAACGCATGCAGAAGATCATGCAGCTGGCGACCCGCAATTACGGCTATTGTTACAACGCTTATCAGATGAACGAAGCGGTGCGGGACAATCGTGACCCAAGGCATCCTATTCATAAGCTGACGGCATTCTTGAACAGTGAAGAGTTCCGCGAATTTGGCGCAGAAGTGATTGGTGAGACAGGGATTACAAGAACCGATGCCCAGGCGACGCTTTATACGCGCGGATCATTTCTCACCCGGCACATTGATGATGGCGCACAGCATGAGCGGCGGTGCGCCTATACACTCGGGTTTACGGAAGGCTGGATGACGGACTGGGGCGGTTTGTTGATGTTCCTTGACGAGAAGACCGATATTTCTTCTGGCTTTCTGCCCCGGTTCAACGTGCTAACACTGTTTGACGGGCGGAAAATCCACACCGTCAGTCCTGTCTCTGCCTTTGCCGGCAAGCCGCGATTGTCGGTTGCGGGCTGGCTGCGGAACGATTGATGACTAGCTGGAGGTTTTCTGCAGTGGCTGTCGAAGGTTTTGCGTGAGACCGTTTTCAAAGCCGCGCGCTTTTAAGAGTTCGCTCATCACATTGTTGCGGTCGCCCTGGAACTGAACGATCCGGCGTTCCAGTACATCGCCGCGCGCGTCACGGAAACGTTGTGGGCTGACCTTCCACTTTCCGTCCTGCTTTTCAAACCACATCTCGAGTTGTGTGGTTTCCCCTGACTTGAACAGCTCCGCGCGCGCTTCGGTTTTGGTGTAGCGAATGTCGCGCAGGGTAAAGGTCTCAAATTGGTCTTCACCGATCAAATTCGCTTTGACGAGCGTATTCATGACGTCACGACCGGTAAATTTACTCAGAGCGATCGCATCAAATCGCCCTCTGAGATAGTAAACGCAGATTTCATCAAACAAAGAGAGTTCAGACAGATCGGCGCTGTGCAACGCGAGGTCTCGAATGTGTTCATAATGATTGATCGTGGTGTCGGTCACGTTCTTGGCGGCGTCATGGCCGCGGCCATTCGCAACATTGGTCGCATAATCATAATAGACGTTTTCGAGCTGGCCCGAGACGGGTGGGCTACAGGCGGCCAGACCGGCCAAAATGCCCGTGACGCACATGAGCCGAATAGATAACGGCACTATCGATGTCATCGCTCCTCACCCCCGATTCATATATCTGTTCTATCGAACCGTGATGTTGGGGCAGATTTTGCTGCCTGAAACCTGCGTTCAGACCCTGGCCAAATCTGTCCCAACAGCTCCGCGTTTCCCTGCCCCACAGAGGAATAACTCTTGATCATTCACGGGAATGTGTACGGGGAAAAGGTAAATACTTAGATAAAACTCAAGGACAGATATGTGGGNTCTTTAGTTTTACTGNTGTATAGCAATGCACTCGATTTCGAGGCTGGCACCAAGAGCAATACCATCTACTCCAAATGTTGAGCGTGCAGGCTTCGGATCTGGCAAGGCAGCCGTGTAAGCCTTNTTCATGGCGTCATAGTCNGCCATATCTTCCAAAAATACTGTGCATTTCACGATGTCCTCAAGGCTGGCACCGTTGCGTTTGAGCGTGGCTTCAATGTTTTGGAAAATCTGGGTTGTTTCTGGGCCTGCGCCGCCCGGGATGGGCGTTCGGCTGCCCGGCTTAATTCCCAGCTCTCCCGACAGAAAGATGATGTCTCCGGCGCTGACGGCCTTNGAGAAAGGCAGCCCCAGCCCTTCACCTTCGGGGCCTAGGTCGTGCCTGACAGTCAAATCGATGTTGCTTTCTGATTGATCGACCGCGACGCAACCGGTGAGGCTGGCCAAAGCGCCAGCAAGCAAAATCGCCTTCATATGAAATCCCTCTTTCTGTTTTTCAGCCCGTGCTCCCTAGACCAGACNGCCGTCAGGCGCTCCTTAAAACCCTTGAAGGNGATTGAGAAAGTGTCTGGAGCCCAACAATCAGGCCGCCGATCGCTGAAATGGCGAGCGAAATACTCAGAATGATGAGCGCTGGAACGGTCGGAAAAATCCATTGGGCTTCAAAAACCAGTACGACGATGGGCCAGGAGGCGGCGATCCCGATCAGGCTGCCAATCAGTGCGCCAGCGCCACCTGCCAGTGCGAACTCGCTGGCATAAAGCTTCAGAACAGTTTTACGTTCTGCGCCGAGTGTTTTGAGGAGCGCAGACTCCCTGGCTCGCTTGCGGGTCATGACGCCCAGGGTGCCGAACAGCACGAGCAAACCAGCAATAGTGACCACGCTGGCNGCTGCGTTTACCGCGAGCGAAATATCCTCGAAGATCTTGGATGCCGCTTCGAGCGCCGGTCGTGTTTCGAAAACGAGAACATCTGGAAAATCTGTTTCCAGGGCGGCGATNATGTTCCGGTCTTGCTGGCCATTTGTTTTCACGATTGCNACATGGGTCGGGTTGGCNGCTTCGAGCGTGCCNGGCGAGAAAACGAAAGCTGTGTTCGATCCGATNCCAAANCTCCCCCATTCNACTTCCCGGATTGAGGCGACTTCGGCCNTAAGATCGCGACCAAAGACCCGAATACCGAGCGTATCCCCGACGGACAGACCAAGGCCTCCCGCCGCGCCCTGNTCAACCGATACCAGNAAGGGGCCNTCATAATCAGGNGACCACCACTGTCCTTCGATGAGGCGGTCTTCTTCGGGCTGGGGGCCGAGAAAGGTCACGCTGGTCTCGCCGCGTACCACCCAGCGCTCACTTTCAGAGACGGGTGCCTCGTCGACGGGTACGCCTTTGATCTCTGTCACCCGAACGAACAAAAAGGGTGCGCGGCGGAAACTGGAAGCGTCAGTCGAATCGATTCCGAAACGAGCGATGCGATCATCGAAAGCTTCGGTTTTGTCGTGCGGTATCTGCGTGAAAATCAGCGAGGGCGCATTGGCTGGTGCGGTCTCGCTGATTTGCCTCAAAAGATTNGTCTGAATGGCNNCNACNAGCGATAANAGNGCGAGCCCCAGTCCCAGCGACGGGATAATGGTTGTTGCCAGTGAGCCGGGNCCAGCGAGATTTGCGAGCGCGAGCCGCCAGATGCCGCGGCTTGTGAGGGCGGCGTGTCTGGCGATCCTCCGCATCACCCANGCGGCGCCATGGAAAATCGCCCAACACGCAGCGGCCCCGCNAAGAAGCGCAAGCGTGATGAAGGGTCTTGAGCTGGAAACAAGCGCGATGACTGTGAGGCCGATAAGGCAGGCGCCAGCGAGCAGTTTTTCGAGCATGGGAATGGGCGTCCGGTCTTCTTCCGACAGACTTCGGAACAATGCTGAGGGTGGTGTGGCGCGGGCGCGTCCAATAGCTGGAATGGCAAATAGCCCAGCGGCAAGCATGCCAAGAACAAGCGCTGTCATAAGCGGGAGCGGATAAATGCCGAGCGCTTGAGGCAGGGCAATCCGATCGCCAGCAAGAGATACCATCAGAAAGGGCGCGGCTGCGCCGACCACCACACCGATGAGACTGCCGACAAGGGCTAGCAGGCCGAGCTGTAAGAGNTACGCCGCGCGGATAGTGCCGCTCTCGGCGCCAAGCGACTTGAGGGCGGCGATGGCAGGTATGCGCGTTGCGAGAAATGAGGTTGTTGCCTGTTCAACACCAATGCCGCCTGCAATCAGCGCAGCGATACCGATGATGGCGAGAAAATTGTTGAGGATCTGCAGGAGTTCCTGGAGCCCATCGACAGCATCGGAAGGCTCGCGAATGCGCACATTTGAATCGGGAAACTCTGATTCAAAAGTTTGTCGCGCCTCATCGAAGGTCAGGCCTGCAGGAAGTTTGGTA
Organism: Ponticaulis sp.; assembly: GCA_002699325.1. Classification (GTDB taxonomy): domain Bacteria; phylum Pseudomonadota; class Alphaproteobacteria; order Caulobacterales; family Hyphomonadaceae; genus Ponticaulis. The sequence goes on from PABS01000060.1 coordinate 5,966, forward strand.
ATCAGGCGCGCACGGAACAGCTGTCCGACGCTCAGACGGCCCGCAGCCTCCAGTGCGGCGGTTGAAAGCACCGCTTCAGGCCCGAAAGCGCCGGGCTCTCCCACCTGATCAGGCATGCGATCGAGACGGGCGCGGATTTCAGCTGTGATTGATCCAATTTCAACAGTATCGCCAATCTCCACCTGAAACTGGTCGAGAAAAGACTGACTGACAGCTGTCCCCCACCGGCCATCTTTCTGGCTGAGCGCCGATTGAAGCTCTGTCTCGCCGGTCAGCTCGACCGTGCCGATAAGCGGGAACCTGTTATCAACCCCGGTCACATCGACCTGACGCCTCAGTTCCCCGGCCAGGGCCATGGCGTTCAGAGAGATTTTTTCGGTTGTTGTGCCGAGCGTTTCCACAATCGCGCGTTCTTCATCGCTCAGCCGCCGCTGGCTGACAGTAAACATGGCGTCTCCGCCGAGAAGCATGCGCGCTTCGCCCGCCAGCCCGCGTGTAAAGACTTCTGTGACGGACCCCGCCGAGGCAATGGCTGCAACCCCGAGAATGATGCAGGCAAGATAGATGCGAAATCCGCCAATCCCGCCGGAAAGCTCTCTTATTGCGATCCGCCAGGCCGGGCTCATCATGTGAGGTAACCGTTTTTCATGGTCGCGGTCCGGTCTGCCCGGCTGGCAAGCTCCCGGTCGTGAGTGACCAGAATGAGCGCGGCCCCGCGATCCTGAACAATGCTGAAGAGTTTATCGGCAACGCCGAGGCCCGTCTCAGCATCAAGATTGCCGGTCGGTTCATCCGCAAATACGAGCTTCGGATCGCAAGCCAGCGCCCTCGCAACGGCAACCCTTTGACGCTCCCCGCCTGAGAGCTGCCCTGGATAATGGTCCATCCGGTCTCCGAGACCGACATCGCTCAACAGGGCTTTTGCGCGTTCCGTGATCTGATCCGCGCGCGCAATTTCCAGCGGAACGCGGACATTATCCAGAGCGGTCATGGTTGGCAGGAGATGGAAAGACTGAAAGACGAGGCTCACTGCGCCGCGGCGCAGCCGCGCCAGCTCATCCTCTGAACGACCGGAAATATCTGTGCCGAGCAGGCGAACCGTGCCCGATGTGGCGCGTTCAAGCCCAGCTGCGACCGATATGAGTGAGGACTTGCCGGAACCGGAGGGGCCAACTACGGCGAGACACTCTCCCTCTTTCACCGACAGCGAGACGCCGCGAAGGATATCGACCTGGCCGGATGTGGCCGGAAGGGAGAGATGGACGTTTTCAAGTTCGAGCAGTGCAGGCAAGATAGGGTCCAGATATCTACAGGACGAGACCGTCCGCTTTATGTCATAGCCTAGTCCTGGTGTGATGGGCGAGAAAGAGATCTATGCGAATTGACCTGCAAGCTTTCGTGATCCTGGCGATGTTTCTGGCAGGATGTTCACCGGCCTCTGGTCCGGAACCAGCGGCGTCAGAGGTCCCTGTCAGGCGGGAGCCGCCGCAAGCTATGCAAACAGAGGCCCGCAAGATGGAACAGGCCGAAACAGTGATTGTGATGCTGGGTGACAGCCTGACGGCAGGCTATGGTCTGTCGGCAGAGCGCGCTGTGCCGGCCGTAACTGAACGGCGCCTGACAGATGCTGGATATGACGTGGCGATCATCAATGCAGGTGTTTCAGGAGACACAACAGCCATGGGGCTGGCGCGTTATGACTGGAGTGTCTCATCTGCCGAGCCGGACATTGTGGTGGTCGCGCTTGGTGCGAACGACTTTCTGGGCGGGTTTCCGGCGGAGGTGGCAAAGGCCAATCTCAGCAAGATCATCACACGAGCCCAAACTGATGGGATAGACGTGATCCTTGCCGGGCTGGAACCGCGCTGGCCTGAAACATCTGAAACGCTTGAGGCAGAGTATGCGGACCTCTATCCGGCGCTTGCCGCCGAATTCGACGTGCCGCTCTATCCTGGCTTCATGGATGGAGTCTGGCAGGAGCCTGACTTGCTCTTGCCCGACGGTCTGCACCCGAATGTGTCAGGCGTCGAAAAAATGGCAGAAGGATTGTCAGGTTTTCTGAAGCATGAGCTGGATCAGCGCGCAGGCTCGGACTGATCCTCATCTTCGCTGACATTGCGCTCGGCGCCGAGATAGTCTGCGCTTCGCATCTCATAGAGCCGCGACGCGGTCCGCTCGAATTCAAATGCGCCATCACCTGATACGTAAAGCGCATTCGGCTCTGCTTCTGCGGAGATAATGACCTTGGACTTCGCTTCGTACAGCGCATCAATCAAAGTGATGAAGCGCAGCGCCGAATTGCGGTTTTCGGGCTTCAGGAGCGGAACATTCTCAATCAGAACCGTGTCGAACTGGCGCGCCAGAGCGAGGTAGTCTGCGGCACCGAGCGGGCGGTTGCACAGCTCATCAAATGTCATACGGGCGACACCGGCTGCGGCCTGAGGGATTTTCAGCTGACGGCCCTGAATGCGAATGTGTGTCGCGTGTGGCTCGGCGCAATTGGTCAGCCTGTCCCATGCGGCCTGCATAGCCTTATCGGCTTCAGAGCCAAGCGGGCTGTAATAAACCGGAGCTGAGGTCAGGCGTTCGAGGCGATAGTCTCGCTCTGACCGGATTTCATGGATGTCGTGCGTTTCTTTGAGCAGTTCGATGAAGGGCAGGAAGCGCTGGCGGTTGAGGCCATTCTTGTAGAGATCGTCAGGTGGACGATTGGAGGTGGCGACAACGACGACCTTTCGATCCAGCAGCTCAGTGAACAGTCGCCCAAGGATGACCGCATCTGCGATATCCTTGACCTGAAACTCATCAAAACAGAGAAGCTCGGCGCTGGCTGCGATCTTACGGGCAGCAGGAGGGATGGGATCGTCATCCCCGCCTTTGACGGCCCAGCCCGTCGCGCGGCGTTCACTGGAGGAGAGCTTCTTCCAGTCGTTGATGAAGGCATGCGTTTCCTGCATGAAGTCATGGAAATGGACGCGCCGTTTATTTTCGATTTCGACGGTGGAAAAGAATAAGTCCATGAGCATGGACTTGCCGCGCCCGACCCCGCCCCAGAGNTANAANCCCTTNACNGGTTTGGGCTTTGANAACCANCCGCCACCGCCGCGATTCTCAATCCGATGTTCGAGCTCATCAAGTTTGCCGGCCACTTCGGCCTGTCCGGCATCCGGTTCGATGCGGCCACTCTCAAGGAGTGTTTCATATTTATCGACAACATCACCCATGGTTCAGCCGAGGAATGAGGTGATTTGATTGATGAAAAAGGGCAGGGCGCGAGGCTCNAGNAGAATGGTGGTCACCACGCCAATAACGGCACCGCCCAAATGCGCATCATGNCCGATATTATCNTTGTTNCGGCCCATTCCNTAGACGCTGTAGAGCACGAAGAGCACNGCATAGAGCAGCGCNGGGACGGGGATAAAGAANACAAAAATCAGGGCNAAAGGGGCAAACAGGCAGAAGCTGAGGAGAATGCCTGAGATGGCGCCGGATGCGCCGAGGGCCGAATAATTCCGGTCATTACGATGTCGGAACAAAGCAAACACGCTACCGCCGATCAATGCCGCCAGATAAACGATAAAGAAGCTCTGGCTTCCTATGACTCTCTCTACGGCGGGGCCGAAGAAGAACAGGGTGATCATGTTGAACAAGAGGTGCATCGGGTCGGCGTGAAGGAAGCCAGAAACCAGAATGCGGTGATATTCCTGCTGTTTGAGCACAGCGCCGGAATGGAGAATGCCCCAGCGCAGGAAGCTTTCATTGCTGAAGGCGTAAACACTCAAGACGACGTTGGCGACGAGGAAGATGAGTGTCGCGCGCGAAGCCAGTAACTCTTCCATGTGTCACTCCCGTCAGATCATATTCAGACGGCCTCACTTATCGCGTCTGAGGCAAAGGTCAAAAGACATATTCAAATAAGAAAAAGCCCGAAACCTGCGTTTCGGGCTGTTGCATGCTTTCAATTGACGAAAACTAGGCTGCCTGGGGTTCGGGCTGGCGCGTCAGGCTCTGCAGAAACTGGAAGAACTCTTCCGGCCGCTGAATGAAGCGGTTGAAGGGCAGGGTTTCCTTTGCCACGGCGACTGGCGCACAATCGCAACCCGCTGCTATGGCCGCTTTCGCCACAGCGTCGCGGTTTTCGCTTGCTGACACGACGGCCATACGGAAGCGGCCCATGGAGGCGATACGCGTCAGCGTCATGGTTTCGTCAATGCTGTCAGGAAGACGGAGGTCGAGAACCACCAGATCGAATTGTTCGAAACGAAGACGTCGCTCCGCTTCCATGAGGCTGGCCGCTATGACGAGATCAAGTTGCAACCGCTTGCGCACCGCTTTGGTCGCGGCGACCATCAGCATCTCCTGGGCGCGATGATGATCTTCAACCCAAAGCACTTTCATAACGTCTTATCCCCATTTTCCCGTTGGGCTTGCCCAACGCAAATTCCGACGGGAGTTTAGACAGATGGACCTTACCTAAATGTAAATTTTAGCGGCACCTGACGCGAGCGGCATGTTCTCAAAAGTTAATCTTATGCTTCAAAATTTTCATATTTTCCAACGTTTCGATAGCGAAACAAAATGCTTCAATTCAAGCTGAACAATTAGTCAAAGAAGATTAAAAACATATAAAAACAGAGTTCTATATCCTGATCCGTCATTTGAGGCCGTCGGCTGTGAGTCACTTGGGTTAGACGTAACCGACCTGCAGACGTCGCCACAAAGCATTACCGTAAGGGCGCTGAGCCGTGTTAACTTTCTAACGTGTTCAGTGGTTACCATCTCCTTCAGATTGGCAGACCGGAGCTGTTTGCGAATTTTCTTCCTCCCGGCGCCCATGCAGACTAAAATCGTCAAATGGTTTCAGTTGATTCCCAGGACCAGACCGATTCGGTCTTTCTGCCGGATACCGAGCGGGATGATGCTCACATCGTAGATGTGCTGATTGAGGAACGTTGTCCCAGTTTTGTCGCCCATTGGAGCTGGCCGGTTGTACGCCCGGCCCTTTACCGCATGCTGGGATACAAAAAAGCGGTGGAGATGGCAGATATCGTCGCGGAATTGCCCGGCGCTGACTCCTTCGATCATCTGTCCCGAACGCTCGATTTCGATATGACGCTGAACCGTTTTGAGCGTATCCCGCGTTCAGGCCGTCTGATCATCGCTGCAAATCATCCGACTGGACTGGCGGATGGGGTGGCCGTCTGGGAGGCTGTGCGACGAGTACGAAGCGATGTTCTTTTCTTCGCAAACGCCGATGCGATCCGGGTGAGCCCCGGATTTGCTGATACGATCATCCCTGTCGAGTGGGTCATCGACAAGCGGTCTATGGCGAAGACGAAGGAAACGCTGCGTCGCGCCAGCGAGGCCTTTGAGAACGAACAATGCGTGGTGATCTTCCCCTCCGGCAAACTCGCCAATCTGGAAGACGGGGAGCTGAGAGAAAAACCGTGGTTTCAGACGGTTGTCTCTCTGGCGCGCAAACAGAACTGTCCGATTTTGCCGCTGAACCTGAAGGCGCGAAACTCCAGCCTGTTTTACTTCCTGTCAAAAGTGAATGGCGAACTGCGGGACATTACTCTGTTTTACGAGCTGCTGAACAAGTCGGGCAGCTCAATCGAGCTGACCTGCGGTGAGCTGATCCTGCCTGACATGCTGACTGGAGACGTCCAGCTGATGACCGAGAGTTTGAAAGACTATGTCAGCTATGAGCTCGCACAAAACCCCGATAGAACTTTCAAAGAGTTCCTCTCATCTCAGGCCGAGTTTTCAGTTTCTTGAAACTTCTTCGTGGCTGCCGAGTTGAGTTAAAGGGAAACCGTATTCCGGATACGTCAAACAGAGGGGGCCCTTATGGAACCTTATTACAATTTCGCTTATAATTTCACTGATAGCGAGGCGCTCGCAGCAAGCCTTGCCTGGGTATTCATGATTGTCACAGCCGGCCTCATACTCGTGGTCGGCTATTTTATTTGTAAACTCATTGCCTCTCTGATTGGTTCCGGCATCGACAAAGTCCCGTTCATCAAGAAAGTGAATGAGGATGACGTGCCTGGCGAAGAGACTGTCGGCCATGGCATAGGGCAGGTGCTGTTTTATCTGCTATTCCTGTTTGTGATTGCCATCGCGCTGTCAGTGGTCGGCCTCAGCAGTGTCATTCAGCCGGTTGAGCAAATGTGGGGTGAGATTCTCACTTACCTGCCGAATATTATCGCGGCTGTAGTCATACTTGGACTTGGTCTCCTGCTCGCGACTGTTGTCCGCAAACTGACGGAGAGCGTTCTTGAGGCGGTGGGAGCTGACAGCTTCTTCCACACGACGAAACCGGCTGACAAAGCAGGGACAGCTACCACCTCAACGACAGCCAAGGCACCGCTCTCGTCAGCAATAGGCTGGATTGTTTTCACGCTGATTGCGATTCCTGTGATCCTCGCAAGTGTCGAGGCATTGGCGATTGAGTCGATTACAACGCCCGTCTCGGTAATGCTCGGTGCCATCCTTGCAGCAATCCCGCGCATCTTCATCGCCCTCGTCATTCTGGCGATTTCTTATCTGATCGCCCGGTTTGTCGCCGGCCTTATTGAGCGCGTCCTGCCACAATTCGGATTTGATGATTATTTCGCAAAGCTTGGCCTGATCGAATCCAAAGAGGAATCGGGGCTGACAGCCACCAAAGCTGTGTCTGCGGTGACGATGGTCGCGATCATGCTGTTTGGTGCCGTTGAGGCCACACGGGTTCTGGACTTCCAGGTCCTGTCCGATTTCGTGGCGATTGTGATTGAGCAGGGCGGTCAGATCCTGTTTGGCACGCTGATCATCGCGTTCGGCTTCTTCTTTGCCAATATTGTGGGGCGCGTGCTGGATGCCACGGGCAGCGGCATTTCCGATAATCTGGCGCTGGTCGTGAAAGTGGCGATCATGGTGCTGTCTGTTATTCTCGGCGTATCCCGCATGGGTCTCGATCCGAAGGACGGAATCTTCATCCTCAACATCGCTGAGTACCTCGTCATGGCCTTCGCTGTGGCGGTCGGTGTTGGCGGTGCAATCGCCTTCGGTCTCGGCGGACGCGAATGGGCTGGACGCAAGCTGGAAGAATGGTCTGCAAAGGCCCCTTCCATGAAGAAGCCTGCCGCAACCACTTCGGCTGCCAAACCAGCCACCACGCGTTCGAGCTCAACGGCGACGAAGAAAAAGACGCCGTCCAGCACAGGCAAGACCACGACTGGTCGTGGCGGCACCAAGAAAACCGACTGATCAATCCTCAGAGAGACTTCAGGATAAAAAAAGGCCGGACATTTCGTCCGGCCTTTTTTACTGTTTGAGAAATGTACGGCAAAACCGCCGGGATGGCGTTACGCGCCGCCCTTCGGTACCAGAACGACTTCCATCTCTGTATAGCCCTTCACAAAGCAGCTTGGTGTGCGGGCTGGTTCTTTCAGAACGATGATATCGTCAAAGCGTTTGAAGAACTCTTCCCAGAGGATTTTCAATTGCATTTCACCAAGGCGGTTGCCCACACAGCGGTGGATGCCAAAGCCGAAAGACAGGTGGCTGCGCACTTTCGGACGATCAATCCAGATGTCGTTCGGGCGCTCGAAATGGCGTTCGTCACGGTTGCCTGAAACATACCACATCAGAACTTTTTCGCCTGCCTTGATGGTTTTGCCACCAATCTCGACGTCTTCGAGTGCGGTGCGGCGCATGTGCGCAAGCGGGGTCTGCCAGCGAATAATTTCTGAGACCATGCTCGGGATCAGGTCATGATTGGCTTTCAGTTTGTCGAACTCTTTCGGGAAAAGGTTCATGCCAAGAACAGAGCCCGTCATAGAGTTACGGGTGGTGTCATTGCCGCCGACGATGAGCAGGATCACATTGCCGAGATATTCCATCGGCTCCATGTTCTTGGTGTGCTCGCCCGTGGCCAGCATGCTGATCAGATCATTGCCTGGCTCGTTCGCGTTCACACGCTGGTTCCAGAGCTCGGTAAAATAGCCGAGGCATTCCATCAGCTCGGCGCGCCACTGCTCTTCACCGCCAGGGCAAATCTCGGGATTGTCTCGTCCAGTCGCCACATCTGACCAGCGCGTCAGCTTGCGGCGATCTTCGAATGGGAAGTTGAACAGTGTGGCGAGCATCATGGTTGTGAGTTCGATCGACACCGTATCGACCCAGTCAAAGGGTTCGCCGACTGGCAGGCTGTCGAGCACTTTGCAGGTGCGTTCGCGGATCAGAGCCTCGAAATTGCGCAGATTGTCAGGCGCGACAATCGGCTGGACAGTTTTGCGCTGCACATCATGCTTGGGCTGGTCCATGGCGATGAACATGGGCAACGAGAAATCTTCCTCGAGGTCGACAAGTGTGATGCCGCTGGCCGACGAAAAGCGCTTGTGGTCGGTATCGATAGCCATGATGTCGTCATAACGTGTAACCGACCAGTATGGCCCGACCGCGCTTTCTGGGCAGTAGTGAACAGGCTCTTCATCACGAAGTCGGTCGAACCGGTCCCAGAAGGCATCGCGTCGCCAGAGCTCCGGGTCTGAAATGTTCAGTTTGTCCAGGTCGATGGCGGATGCAGGCGGAATGGGTTGTCCCGGGCGAAGATAAAGGTCGCCGATCCATTCGTCTTTTATACGCTCATTTAAAGACTGTGATTCTGGCGCCATCTCTGTTGTTGTGTCGGCCATATGTTTCTCCCACAAGATGTTCCTGGAATATATATCATACCTGAAATCTGAAAACTATGACGCAGGCGTCATTTTTTTTGATGCAGCGTCTAACAGCAAGTTCACTGGAAGTCCTGCGGCCAGACGATTATGTAACTCTGTATCACAACGGACCGAGATAAATGCCCAGATATTCAACGCTCATTCTTCCAGCCCTGATCAGCCTTGTCGTTGCCGCATGCGATGATGGAACGGTCATTCGCGCCTCAGACGATGCAAGCCGTACTGAGACGGGAGAGGTTACGCTGGAAAATATTCGCGCCAATCTGGCCCGCGCGCCAGAAGCGGTTGATACAGATGGGGTCCAGATTGATCCGGGTGCCCGGAATATCAATCCATTCAAATATGCCCTCGATTACTCCTATAAGGAGCGGGATATTCTGGATGGCATGCTCGAAGAAGCACGGCAGGATGAGGCCTATCTGGAGCGATCGCTCGCGTCGACGCCTGAGAGCCTGAATGTGGTTGCCCCCGACAAACTCTGGAAGGACTATCTTTTCGCCATGGATTGCGCCGTGAGCTATGACATTGCCGCAAGGGTGGGTGTGATTTCAGCTTATGCTGGCCAACAAAAGGCCGCCGAGTTTGTGACACTGGCCATGGATCCGGCGAGGGGTAGCCGTTCTTCAGAAGAGCTTGAGGCTCTGCAAACTGAGAGAGCCGAAGCCCTGTCCGACGAAACACCGCGTGAGCGATATGCCCGAGAGCAGGTTGAGAAAGAAGAGCTCAATCGCTTGCGGACACGTAATTATCTGAATTACTTCCTCCTGCGTGACAGAGCGCTGCAAGAATCTGACACCGAGGGTCTTGGTGCGGAGCTTGAAGTTTGCGATGCGGCCCTGGCCTGATCACAGACTATCAAGTGCAGTTTGAATATTCGCAACACGTATAGAGAGTACACAACCCGAATACTCGCTTTTCGGGTGCGAAAACTTGAAAATTTTTAATTTTCGCAACCTCCAGATTTTGCACGAGAAATCGATACACCATGGAGTGGTGCGGCATGAGGCCTGCCTGAACGCGGGAACACATCCGTGTGATTGAGAATTTCAGTTCGGCAAGTCGGTGTTTCACCGGCGATATCTGAAGCAGAACTGGATAGGTTATGAAACGTATTGCCAAACTTTCCGTAGGTGCCTGCGCACTTTTGGCAGTTGCCGCCTGCGACTCTGGAACCGTTATCAAAGCGGATAGCTCAACGCCGACCGCACAATCGGGTGAAGCGACGCTCGCTACTGTGCGTGAGAACATGGAGGCGCCCGCAGATACGCGCGGCCCGTCCATCGACCCGGCTGCGGCAAACATTGACCCTTTCTCCGGCATCTATTCCACGAAACAGCGGGAAGCCTTCGAAGCGAATTATGAAGACATGGCTGGCGCTGACGACGCCGTAACAGCCTCTCTCGAAGAGACGAACGAATTCTTGTCTAATGAAGCATCAACCGTGGACACGAGCGGCTATCGTAACGGCCTTGAATGCGCGGCGCGCTTTGATCTGGCATCGAAGAAAGGCGCAATTCCTGCTCACGAAGCTCAGGCGCGTGCCAAAGAAGTTCTGATGACCACTTCGGTGTCTTATGAAGGCTTTGTCCGTCCCGATGCTTCCGAAGATCAGCGCGAGCCGCTTGTTGAAGAGTATCGCGGCCAGACCTATCGCAACTACATGCTCGTACGCGATGAGATGAAGAGCGATAAGGAGGCCGACGCCCTGCTCGCCGAGGCAGAAGCTTGTTATGCAGCCCTTGGCCTGGAGCCTGTCCAGCCTGAGCAAGTGGAAGATACAGCCGCAGATGCAGAAGGCTAAATTAGCCGGATGCGTCAAAAAAAGGCCGGGCAGGTGCCCGGCCTTTTCTGTTACTTGAAGCTCTCGCCCGTCCAGTCGCTGGCAGAAATGTCGGCCAGTAGAACCATGCGGAAGATGAGATCATCACCCGGCTTGATTGGCCCACCTGGCCGCGGGCTTTGTCCATAGGCAATGTCAGAGGGCAGATAAACCAGCCAGTCATCGCCAGGGCACATCAGGCCCAGCGCTTCGGTCCAGCCTGAGATAACTCGATTGGCGGGAAAATTCGTGGGTTCACCGCGTTTGAAAGATGCGTCAAACACCGTTCCATCGATCAGGCGTCCCTCATAATGGACGATGGCACGATCAGACTCAGTCGGTCCCTCCTCGCACTCACTGCCATTTTTCAGAACAATGTATTCAAGTCCGCTATCGGTTCTGGTTACGGCGTCGCTTTCATGGTCCCACGGCGATGCATAGACATCCCATGGAGAAGAGCCGGACTCTGCAGATGCTGTGTCGGTCTCTGTGGCGGACTTTGGCTCGGAGCCACCGCACGCAGAGAGCGCCAGAAGGGCGACGCCTGACAGCGCGGAAACAAGCAATTGGGTCTTCATCATGACTCCTTTGAGCGCGTTAGCTGAGTTTACGCGGTGGATAGCCGTTCTCGGTGAGCGCTTCCACAACTTCCTGAGTGTGCTGATAGTCTCGCGTTTCGATCAGAATGTCGAATTCTGCACCCTTTGCCGGCACATCAAGCGCGAGACGATTATGCGCAACCTCGATAATGTTCGCTCCGGCATCGCCGATCACTTTGGAGACGCGTGCCAGAAGGCCAGGTCTGTCATCGCCCACGATACGAATGTTCACAAGGCGCTGGTCGCGGACAAGGCTACGGGTGAGCACCGAAGCGAGCAGTCGCGTATCGATATTGCCGCCGCACAGGACGAGCCCCACACGCTTGCCTTCAAATTTTGACTTATGAGCCAGAAGCGCGGCGAGGCCGGCTGCGCCTGCGCCTTCGGCGACTGTTTTCTCAACAGTTGCGAAGAGGGTGATGGCGCGTTCGATTGCGTCCTCATCGACCAGAACAACATCATCGACGAGACGCTTACAAACCTCAAAGTTGAGACGCCCCACGGTTTTGACCGCGATGCCTTCCGCGATTGTGGCGCCGCCAGATTTGGGCGGCTCGCCTCTGAGCTCGTTGTAAAGGGCCGGGAAGTCCTGAACCTCAACGCCGACGACTTCGATATCCGGTTGGAGGGCTTTGGCAGCAGTCGAAATACCTGAGATCAGCCCGCCTCCACCGATGGGGACGACGAGCACATCGAGTTTCTCTGACGCCGCTTCGAGCATCTCAATGCCGATTGTGCCCTGACCGGCAATCACCAGCTTGTCGTCGAACGGGTGAATGAAGGTCAGGTTTTCCTGCTGACATACGCTGCGGGCATGCTCGTTGGCCTCAGCAATGCCTTCACCTTTGAGAATGACGCGCGCCCCGAAATTGCGGGTATGCTTCACTTTCACGAAAGGCGTGTTCTCAGGCATGACGATGGTGGTCGGAATGCCGAGACGCTGGCCATGATAGGCGACGCCCTGAGCATGGTTTCCGGCCGACATGGCGATGATGCCACGGCTTTTCTCGTCCTCAGTGAGGCCCATCAAACGGTTGAGCGCACCGCGCTCTTTAAAGCTCGCCGTGAACTGGAAGTTCTCAAACTTGATCCAGACTTTTGCGCCGGTGATCTCTGACAGGGTGCGCGAATGCCGCATCGGCGTGCGCTCGACTTGACCTTCAATGACTTTCGCAGCCGCCTGAACATCTTCGAGGCTTACGGGAGTTTCAGATACGTCTAGCATTTACTGTGTCCGGGCTTTCTGGCGTTCCAGCATCTCGCCCATTTTAGCGTGAAGCATATTCACAGCCTTGAGTGGGCGGACCATCACTTTGAAGTCAATGATCTGTCCAGCCTCATTCCAGGTGATCATGTCAACGCCATTGATCTGAATTCCATCGATTTCAGTCTGNAATTCCANGATGGAGTGGTCGCCNTCGCTGACCTCGCGCANATAGGTGAAGTNNTCATTGCCGAGNACNTGCGTCGCTGANGACAGATANAGAAAGGTAATGCCTTTTCCGCGCTGCGGCGTGTGCACCACNGGNGAATGAAANACGACNTCNTCAGCCANCAGCGCCGNNNAGNATNTNCGCATCGCCNGAGTCCACATATGCATGCCATTTCGCCAGATGTGCTTCGGCCATATTTCTCATCCCAGATCGCTTCTTTNAAAGCTGATCTAACCGGCATGGCCTTTTCGGGCAAACCCTATCCCGCTGTCAGGCCGNTGCTGAACTCAGAGGGGTCNTGTTCGGCAACCAGATGCCCGGGCGCGATTTCCACCAGTTGAGGGCGATATTGGTCGGCGTGCGGATCATCCACCAGCTTTGACTTCATGAAGCGCAGGCTGGCGCGTCTATCCAGGGGGGAGGGCAGATCGCCCGAAAGGCGGTGAAATTCCCGGCTGCGCTCCTGTTTGGGGTCAGGGTTTGGAACGGCCTCAATGAGCGCTTTTGTGTAAGGATGTTGCGGGTTCTGATAAATCGTATTGCGATCTGCCAGTTCGACCACGCGGCCAAGATAGAGCACCATAATCCGATGCGAGATTTCGCGGACGACGGCCAGGTCGTGACTGATGAACATCATGGCAAGGCCAAATTCCTGCTGCAGCTCGATCAGCAGATCGATGATCTGAGCCTGAACGGACACGTCGAGTGCTGAAACGGCCTCATCGCAAATGACGAGTTTGGGCTGGAGGATCATGGCGCGTGCAATGCCAACACGCTGGTTCTGGCCACCAGAGAGTTCGTGCGGATACCGGTTGATCAGCGCTGGATCGAGACCAACGCGCGGCATGAGTTCGCGAACGCGGGCTTCACGTTGCTTGCCGGAAAGCGAAGGTTCGTAAACGGTCAGAGGTTCGCCGATGGACTGACCAATGGTCATGCGCGGATCGAGACTGGCGAATGGATCCTGGAATACGATCTGCAGATCGCGCCGGTATGTTTTGAGTTGAGATTTATTGGCCTCTGACAGTTTGGAACCGATCCAGCTGACGGCCCCGTCACTCGGTTCAACCAGACGCAAAACAGCACGCGCCAGGGTGGACTTGCCGCAGCCAGACTCGCCAACCACGCCGAGGGTTTCGCCGGGCCTGAGATCAAAGCTTACGCCATCTACAGCGCGCAGCTGACGGGTCTGACCGAACAGGCCGCCGCTGACCTTGATCGGGAAGCGCACCTGCAGGTCATCAGCGATCAGGATGGGCTCCACATCGCTGCCTGGGGGCGGCGAGAGCGGTGTCCGGCCAGGGCGGTCTGGCTGGTCGATACGCGGAACGGCCTCGAGCAGCTTTTTTGTGTAGTCGTGTTGCGGATTATAGAAGATCTCATCGACTGAACCGGTCTCGACAATTTCACCCTGTTTCATGACCACCACCCGATCACACATGCGTGCGACGACGCCCATATCATGGGTGATGAGAACAATGCCGGTGTCGGTGGTGTCTTTCAGTTCAGACATAAGCGATAGAACCTGAGCCTGAACCGTGACGTCGAGGGCTGTTGTGGGCTCGTCCGCGAATAGCAATTTTGGATCACATAGCATGGCGATGGCGATCATCACGCGCTGACGCATGCCGCCGGATAGTTCATGGGGAAACTGATCCATTCGGCGCTCGGGATCCGGAATGCGCACGCGCTCGAGCCAGTCGATGCAGAGTTTATCGGCTTCCTTGCCACGCATCTTGCGGTGAATGGCCAGAACTTCCCGGAGCTGATCGCCCACTGTCATGTGTGGCGTGAGAGAGGTCAGCGGGTCCTGAAAGATCATGGACATGTCTTCGCCGCGCATTTTTCTGCGCTCGCTCTGAGACAATGCCATGAGCGGATTGCCGTTGAATCGCGCTTCGCCGCGTGTGACGCCATTCGCGGCCAACAGACCCATTGCGGCCAAAGCTGTCTGGCTTTTGCCTGATCCGGACTCGCCCACAACGCCCACACACTCCCCCGGAAACACTTCAAATGATACACCTTTGACGGCGTTGACTGTGCCATCTGGCGTGTCGAAATCGACCTCCAGATTTTCAATGCTCAGGAGGGGGGTACGCGTAGATGTGTTCAACTCTTCACTCCGAACTCGGGCTGTCAGGATGTTAGCCTACTATATTTTTGTTGGTCGAGAGGCATTGATTACAGTTTGGCCTTGGGGTTTTGTGCGACAAAACGGTTAGGGAGACAAACCAAATGCCTGTCATTAATTTCGTGACACCCTGTATTTTCGATCATGGTGCAATCGCCAAGCTCGGAAAGACCCTGGCAGGGCTGAAAATTACCCGGCCGTTCGTTGTAACTGACCCGGGTATCAAGCAGGTTGGCCTTCTCGACAAGGTTATCGCTCAGATCCCCGGCGAATATGAAGTCTTCGCCGAAACCGAGCCAAACCCAACTGAGCGCCAGGTGATGGACGTTACAGCGCAGTACAAAGACTCAGGTTGTGATGGCATTGTGGCTCTGGGCGGTGGCTCTTCAATGGACCTGGCCAAGGCCGTTGGCCTGATGGCGAGCCATGACGGACCACTGGAGCAGTATGGCGCGACGGTTGGCGGCGGTAAGCTGATCAAGACGATTCCGCCGCTTATTGCCATTCCGACAACTGCCGGCACGGGATCTGAGGTCAGTGTTGGCGCCGTTGTCATTCAGGAGAATGGCCTGAAACAAACCTTCGCCTCGCCGAAGCTTGTGCCTGCAACAGCGATCTGTGATCCCGAACTGACGCTGGGTCTTCCAGCTGGTCTCACGGCTGCGACGGGCATGGATGCCGTGACGCACTGCATCGAAGCGGTTCTGTCGCCACAGGTGAACCCACCAGCGGAAGGGATTGGACTTGAAGGTCTTGGACGCGCGGTTGGCGATGGCTGGCTGATCAAAGCCGTCAAAGACGGGTCCGACAAGGATGCNCGCTGGAACATGATGATGGCCTCGCTTGAGGGCGCGCTTGCATTTGTGAAAGGCCTTGGCGCCGTCCATGCGCTGTCCCACGCTTCGGGCCGCATGCATGAGCTGAAGCTTCACCACGGCACACTCAACGCCATCTTCCTGCCGCACGTCCTGCGCGTGAACGAGGGCGCTGCCCCGAACAAATATCACCGTCTGCGTCAGATGATGAATCTGAAAGAGGGCGCTGATCTGGGGGATGCCATTCAGGAGCTGAACGAAACCATCGGTATTCCGACAAAACTTTCAGATATTGGCATGTCCATGGAGCATGGCGATTCAGTCGTTGAGTATGCGATGAAAGACCTTGCCCACTACGGCAATCCACGNCCGCTCGAGCGCGAGGAATATGAGAAGCTGTTTGAAGCGGCGCTNTGATTTGTCTGAGAGCTTCAGCCTGNTNGCTANTGGATCAGGCTGAAGAACTGNAACGGATCTGCGTAAATCACATAGGGCGCGTCAGTCAGCTGGCGCGTCAGCTGCCTGAGGAGCGTGGCGTCAGGCTTGTCACTGCCAATCCCGTCATAGGAAATCACTGCTTCGCCTGAAGGCGTCAGGCCTTCGAGGGAAAAGCCGGCAAAGCGGTCCTCGCGGCTCGACCATTCTGCAAAAAGCTCCCGGCCACGCGCGCGGTTCTCACGGAATGCCCGCAGGGCGTTGACGGCCTGAACCTCCTGATCAAAGCGCACGATAAAACGCGGCTTGATGCTATCAGGCAATGAAGCTTGCTGAGGGAGAATATCTTCCTGGCTGCCGCCTTCCAGCTCCAGTGATTTTCCGGCCAGTGGGTTTTGCCCGGCGAAAACCGGTTCAATGAAGTTGTGAAAAATTGACCGACCCGCCCGATCGATTGGCGTCGCAATCACGACCAGCGCAAGCACCGCACCAATCATGGCTGACAATGTCATGGCGCCAAGCCAGAGAATGACCTCACCNGCGCCTGTTCGACGTGCTTCCAACCCCATCCCCATTAGGTTTGTTATGCTCTGTCAGTCAGAGCGCTAACCTGTGATTCAGGATTACCATCGGCGGAAGGGCCTGTCGATCTGGTCCGCCAATGGCGGGATTTGCCTCGAAAGTTTCACCTTCAGGGCGAAGTCAGAGCGCGAGTTGATCTGGTGGAAGGTCTTCGGTTTGCTCTTTTCCTGCCGACTGCGGATCGCAGGCCTGAAGCAGGTCGCTCGCCTCCGAGCCTTCGGTAACTTGTTTCTGGACTGAGCAGGCAAGAATAAGCGCACGCTGTTGTCGTTCAGGTATTCGGTCGCACGCCGCGAGCAGGACTGTGACCAAAGCTGCCAGAATGGCTTTTTGCGTGCGCGTCATGTCAGCCTCAGATCGGTTTGCGTTCGAGATAGGTCCAGCGACGAAGAATAATCTCAATGGGCCCGCGATCAAATTTCAGAAGCCAGAGGCTCGTGAGAGATAGCGTGCAAAGTCCTGCGAGCAGGGCGATCAGAATGGTGGCGGCGGCAGGCAGCTGTGCGAAAAGGCCAAGTCCCGCCTCAAGGAAAACAAAGCTGAGAATGGCCGATTGCATGAGATAGGCGGTGAGGGTCGCCCTGCCGCCTCGCGCAAGAAAACGCATGAGCGGCCCACCAAGAGAAACCAGCTTCATGATCCAGCCGACATAGCCAAATGTTGCGAGCGGTGCGCCCAGTGAAAGGACAGCCATGGCGTAGATCGCTTCGGCAGTCTGACGACCGGAGGCGGTGATGAGGATTGCGGCACCACATGCGCTGACGAGCAGGCCGAGTGGCAAAAAATAGCGTCTGGAGATGACCCAGAGCCGGTGATCAGCCTGTTGAAGCAGACCGGTTTTGTGCAAAGCAAGCCCGATGAGGAAATAGCCGAAGGCCGCTACGCCCTGAATGAGGACGATGCTGAACAGCATCAAAGGCAGAAGTTTCAGACGTTCCAGGCTGACGGCAAGAAAGCTGCCGTCAGCGAATATGGCATCGAGCTGAGCATTTGTCTGAGCGTCGAGCGCCATCTGATCCTGCCAGTCGGCAGAACCGCTCATCACCTGCCAGGATATCGCGCTCATCAGGAGGAGTGCTGCCTGAATAACCAGAAGGATCACCCCCCAGCGCATCAGAGTCCTCGGGGCAGCGGAGCGGCAAAAATAAAGCGCCGAACCCAAGAGCGCGTAAGTGACCAGAATATCGCCGATGAAAAAGAAAATTGCGTGTAGTAGGCCGAGGATGAGCAATCCTGACATGCGCCGGAAATATCGGTCACCCGCTGAAGCGCCTGTCCGCATGGCGGCGTCAAGCTGATAGCCGAGTCCTGCACCGAACATGAGCGAGAACAGAGAGAAAGATTTCAGCGTGAATAATGTCGAGACGAGGAAATATGCGACCTGGTCTGCCGGTGTTGAGAGGGCGGTATCCGGATAGCCGTCCATCTTGCTGTGAGAGAAAATCTCTACATTGACGAGAACAATGCCAATGATCGCCCAGGCACGAAGCAGGTCGGGGAGTTGGTCTCGCTGACGATGCGTGGCCTTCAGCATGGTTTCAGGCGCGGCGCCGTAAGAGGTCGCCAGTCATCGCGGGTGTGCCGGTCTGGGTCTGAGTAAAGCGCTGAGCCGCAGCGCGCGCAAATTTAAGCGTCAGAGCCTTGCGACGCGCAGCGGCAAGCTTGTGTTCCGGGGAATGGCGTATGAGGGCGCCGCCGAACTGATCTGCAATGATCAGCCCGGCATCGAGTGGCAATAGCTCGGTCGGGAAGTCTTCATCTACGGCGAAGAAAAACCGATCGCAGAATGGCCGATATTCGTGCCATTTTCCGTCGCTTTCGAAATCGGCCCGGCAGGACTTCACTTCAACGATCCAGAGCTCGCCTTTTTCGCTGATGGCCATGATGTCACTGCGGCGGCCGTTGGCCAGACGCATTTCCGTGACGCTGGCCATGGACATCTGCTCCATCAGCCTCAGAGCGCCGAGCGTCACCGCGCGCGTTATCTCGGGTGCGCTCAGACTCATGCCAGACTTTCTGCCCGGAAGGGGCGTTCAATCAGGCGGGTGATCGCATTATTGAGGGTCAGGCGGCTAGACAGAATATCGTCGACCGACTGGCAGATCGGCATCTCGATGTGGTGGCGGGCGGCCAGTGCGACGACGCCAGGTGCTGAGGCGACGCCTTCGGTCACTGCGTTCCGCTCAGCCAGGATCGACGCCATGCTGCGTCCCTCGCCAAGCGCCTTGCCGAAGCTCATATTGCGCGATTGAGAGGAGGAACAGGTCAGGACGAGATCGCCCAGACCGCAGAGGCCAGACAGCGTTTCGGGCTTGGCGCCCATGGCGGTGCCAAGGCGCACCATTTCGGCAAACCCTCGAGAGATCAGCGCGGCGTGGGCAGACCGACCAAGCTCAAGACCTTCCACGATGCCGCAGGCAATGGCGAGCACGTTTTTCACTGCGCCGCCAATCTCTGCGCCGATAATGTCGTCGCTCCAATAAGGGCGGAACTCAGCCCGACCAATGCTTTCCATCCAGGTATTGCCCAGCGCCTTGTCAGCGCAGGCGAGGGTGACAGCGGTCGGCAGGCCTTTGGCGACATCTTTGGCAAAGGAGGGGCCGGAAAGTACGGCCACCGGAGATTCGGGCAGGGTCTCGGCCAGGACTTCAGCCATCAGCTTGAGCGATCCCTGCTCAACACCTTTAGAGCAGAGCGCGAACGGGATGCCTTCCGGCAAACTGGGTTTCAGCTGTTGATAGACCGAACGTGCGAACTGCGCCGGAACCACGGCCAGAATGGCGTCCACTTCAGCTATCTTATCGAGGCTGGAGGTTGCCGGTATGGCTGGCAAATCCATGCCCGGCAGGAAGACAGGATTACCTTTGCCTGCGCTGAGCGCTTCGGCCACTTCCTCTTCGCGTGACCAGATCAGGACATCCCGACCGGCTTGTTGAGTAGAATAGGCAAGAGCTGTCCCCCAGGCGCCAGCGCCCAGAACACCGATTCGACTAAACATGGCTTCTGCACCTATACACTGAACGAATCATTGATGATTCACNGAAGCGATTTACATTTACCCGNCATGACCCAGTCGAGCCCTCGGGAGCTGATCTTAAATGCCGCAATGGAGCGTATCCTACACTATGGATATGCCAAGACCACCATGGCGGAAATTGCGCGTGACTGTGACATGTCCGCCGGGAATATCTATCGCTTCTTTGATTCCAAGCTGGATATCGCCGAAGCTTTGGCGCGTAGCAAGACATCGCAGACCTTCCGGATTTTCGCTGAAATCGCAGACCGTAAAGATGAGTCCGCGCTGGATCGATTAAGCGAACTCTTCATGAAGCGGCTGTGTCGATCCGTCGACATGCTCAAAGACAAACCCAAGCTGATGGAAGTGGCAGAAGTCATCGGGCGGGAGCGACCCGAGTTCGGTCAGGAGCTTCTCGACAACGAGCGTATCCATATCGCTGAGCTTCTGAAGCAGGGCATGGAGACGGGCGAAATTCGCCAGCTGTCAGCCCCTGAAAAAACAGCGAGACTCTTTCAGACAGCCCTCATCAAGTTTGAATATCCACCTCTATGGACATTGTTTCCGCCCGAAGAACTGGAAACGGAGTTGAAAGAGCTTCTTCACATGCTGAAACTCTCGCTCCGGCCTTAGTCACGCTCACATCAGAGCAGCTCGTTTTCCCGAGGCTGGAAACCGGCAATCAGATAAT